>JBCCRZ010000206.1:0-9289 GCA_039200855.1 Cyanobacteria bacterium P01_D01_bin.44
GCCAAAGCTTTTGCCCAGGACGGAGCCAGCGTTTTCTTTTGTGGTCGGCGCGAAGACCTGGGTCAGCAGGTCGAGGCTGAGATTCGAGGGATGGGCGGCGAAGCCACCTATCTGAAAACGGATGTGCGCAATGCCTCAGAAGTCCAAGCGTTTGTAGAGGGTTGCGTCGCCAAATATGGCCGTTTAGATATCGCTTTCAACAATGCGGGCGTTGACTATCCCCCAGCGACCATTGCCGAGACTGACGTTGACGAATTTGACGACCTGATGAGTACCAATGCCAGGGGGGTCTTCCTCGGCATGAAATACGAAATCCCTCACCTGCTTGAAACGGGCGGTGCAATTATCAATAATGCCAGTATCGGTGGCCATCGAGCCTTTCCCAACATCATTGGCTACGGGGCCAGTAAAGCAGCCGTCATCCATATGACTAAAATGGCCGCTCAGGAATATGGCAAGACAATTCGGATCAATGCGATCGCACCCGGCGGTGTAGACACCCCCATGTGGGAACGGGTGCAGCGCGATTGGAATGTCACCGAAGCCCAGCTGGTTGAGCCATATCCCATGCAGCGGGCGGCCCAGCCAGAAGAGATTGCTAACGCGGTGATGTGGCTGGCGTCCGATGCTGCGTCCTACGTGTCGGGTATGCGGTTTGACATTGATGGCGGCGGGCTGGGCTAGCTTCTCAACAACCAGGGGTAGACATTGCCAGGGAGACCCATGCTAGCGCTACCCCGGTTAAGGTTGCGGGTGGGGCATGGTTAAGAGGGTTAAGAACTCTCGCAACGTGGGTGGGATCGCATCTTGTCGCCAGGCCGCTGCAAAATGCAGCTGAATTGGACAATCGGCCAACGGTTTACAGATAACGTTGGGGCCAACTCGGTCTTGAGCACTCTCCGACACAAACGTAATCCCCACCCCTGCGGCGACTAGACAGACGCGAGATTGGAGAGACAGGGTCTCCTTGACAATCTTTGGCTGAAACCCTAACTGATGGCAAAGTCGGATAAAGCCATCATAGAGAACCGGGCCTTCGTGCCGGGGGTGAAGGATAAAAGATTCTCCTGCCAGGGCGGCAACGGGAATAGGCTCATGCTGTACTAAGGGGTGCTGCTTGGGGAGTACGACCCTAAAGTCTTCTGTCAAAATGGGATGGAGCTTTAAACCTCGCTCGTCAATGGGCGGATGGAGGAAGGCAAGATCAATTTTGCGCTCATTTAAGGCCCTGACCTGGGCCTCGGTACACAGCTCTGTCATCACAATTTCAACCTTGGGGCAGCGATCGCGAAACCGATGTACGAGGGTGGGCAACACGGTGGCGGTGGCGGTGGTGCTAAAGCCGATGGTGAGAGACCCTTCCTGGCCACTGGCAGTGCGTTTGACCCGCTGAATCATCTCATCGATTTGCAATAATATCGGGTTGGCTGCCTCAAGCAAGACCTGCCCCGCAGGGGTTAACTGCACAGTGCGTCGGGTGCGGCTGAACAACTGCACGTTCAATTCTTTTTCTAACCCAGCAATTTGTTTACTCAGGGCGGGCTGGGTCATTTGCAGACGCTCGGCAGCCTGCCCAAAGTGGAGTGTCTCGGCAACCATTACAAAATAACGCAGGTGTCGGAGTTCCATTTTGATAACTCAAAGTTATTAGTCGTGGGCTAAAAATGACTTGGACAGTCACTCTAGTTGTAGCCTACGCTCTGGGTAGACGGGGCAGCCCGACTTTTACTCTCAACGGAGCAGCGGCATGAAGTGGCTTAAGTCGAAAGGGTTTCAACGGGTGGTCTGGCTGGTTTTAGGATTGTTGCTGGCGTTGATCGGCTATGGCTTGCTGCAGCTGATTGAGCCAGTCAGAATAGCACCGATTGTCCAGACGACGCCCCCGGTCCAGTTTGCCGGGCGAGCCTTGTTGTTGGCGTCTGATGCCGACATGGTGGCAACGGCCTACGCCGATGGCCAACTCGATCGGGTGCCTGGCATTGAGGACGCGTTGACAGTGGTGGAGCTGCCCCTTAACGCGAGTCAGCCCGGCGTTGAGTCTATTCAGGTTTCTAATTCGGTGATGTCATGGCCCCAGATTATGGCAGTTTCACCCAATGGCCAGCGAGCCTATGTAGCGGAGGTGAGATCGCGACCAGCGGACAACATCCAGGCGTTTGACACGATTGAAGAGATGCCCGCAGGAGATCGCATTTCAATTGTTGATATTGAAAACCCAGCCGAACCTAAGCTGATCGCCTCGGTGCCGGTGGGCCGCAATCCTAACCACCTCAGCATCAGTCCCAACGGTCAACTGCTCGCGGTTGATCTAGAAGACGCAGACACGGATTTAAGCATTTTTCAAATTAACCCGGATGGCACCCTGGGGCAACGCAGTGACTTTGCGATCGCGCCAGACCTGCCATCGGCAACCGTTCCCACCGCCACTGTCTGGCATCCGTCGGGGCAATTTTTAGCGATTACGACCAATGGCGAAAGTCCGGCTGGGCCATCGACTTCCTGGGTCGCTTTCTACAAGGTCATTCAAGATAATCAGACCCTTCGACTGGACCTCTACAGTGAGCCACTGTTGGTTGGCAACCATCTCAGCCACGCCCGGTTCAGCGCGGACGGTCGCTTTCTCCTGGTGCCTGACTTGAAATGGCGCACCCGCCGCCTTCGAGCGTTAAGCTACCTGCTCAATCCTAAGGGCAAGATGATCGCCATTCGCTTTGAGCCTGCCTCAGGCAAGACCCCTGAAATTGCCGACAGGGTCGAGGTCGGGCTAAGCCCTGAGGGGTTTGCCGTGAGTCCAGATAATTCTCTCATTGTCACGGTCAATATGCGACGGACTTACCTCGGCCCCAGACCGCTGCCAGCCTGGCGCGGCAAGCCCCATAGCTCACTGTCATTGCTGGCATTTGATCCTACCGTGGGAGCACTCACCCCCATAGATGAGTACGGGTTTGAAGGGCTCTTGCCAGAACAAGCCACTTTCGATGCCGATGGCCAGTCCATCGCCGTGGTTATCTATAACTATCGTGAGCCCAGCCCAACCACAGGGGCCGTTGAGTTTTGGCGAGTTGTTGCCGATGCGCCACCTCGCTTAGAACGAACCGGCTTTAAACTGGATGTGGTGCGAGGTGCTCACGATATTGTTTTGGTGTCTTCATTGGGAGAATGACCGTTCGGCTGGGAGCGCGGACTGAGGTTGAGCTGCTAAACCCAAGACGATAGCCAAAATCTCATCTGTAATGCCCGCTCTGTCAGCGGCAAGCCCAGGTGTAAGGGGATCCAAAACCAGCAAGCCAGTGCGATCGCACCCAACATTCCACCTGTTATCCACCGCCAGGCAGGGCGCTCAGACGTTAACCAGTCACTCATTAGCCAGGCCAGCCCCATAAAACTAAACAACGCAGCGGGCATGTAGTGATAGAGAAACGTACAGCGATTGACCAGTGCCCAGGGCAGCCAGTTCAGGGCGTAATTGATCACGAGATACCCTTCAGGAGAAGCCATTGCCTCACCCCCCTGGCGCACCGTCATGCGCATCAACAGCACCGTCATCGCGCCGACCGAGAGCCACCAAAGGATAGGATTGCCTAAACCATGGATGTCAAAGACCCTACCGTCAGCCGCCAGCTGATACCAGTAGGCCATCGGGCGCAGCAGCAGCGGCCAGGTATACCATGCCGAGCAATAGGGATGGACGGCGTCTTTTAGCCCCAGATGAAAGCTCAACGTCGATTGGTGTATTGACCAAAGCGTATCCCCGGTTATGCGCAGGTGCGGTATCCACAGCAGCCCGTAAATCGCCAGGGGCATACCGACGGCATAAAACACCCAGTCCCGCCGGGGACGTAGGGGCAACAAACCCACCAGCCAGGCGAGCCCGTTCCATTTAGTGGCAATGCAGGCTCCTAGCGCGAGCCCCGCCAGGGGTTTGATTCGCTCGGACCGCAGCCACAGCCAGTGCCCCAGGCAGCCCCAAAACACCAGATGGATATTGATCAGCGCATAGCGAGACTCGACGATAAACAACCCATCGATAGCCACAAAGCCCCCTGCCAATAAGGCGAACCATCCCCGCCGGGGAACGCTCAACGAACGACCCAACTCCCAGGCCAGGCCCGCCACCGCCAGGGGAGTCAGGGTGCCAATCAACGCATTCACCCAGCGATAGCTCAAGGTTGATAGGGGCACCCCTAACTCGGTATGGGTGATCTTAGAGAGCGCCGGGAGCGGCTGCGCCAGCGCCATCCCCAAGGCAATTAAATATTTACCCAGGGGAGGATGCACATCAAACACAGCCTCCCCTTGCCAATATTGGTAAGCAAATTTGGCAAAATAAACCTCATCAAAGACAAATGTATTAAAGCGCCCCAAATGCCAAAATCGTAAGATGCCAGCCAGCAACCCCAAAGCCACAATGCCGATCCCGATCAGTTTGGAATACCCCTTGTAATACCACTCCCCCATCTCCCCCATCTCCCCCATTTTGTACAGGCGTTGCATGCAACCCCACTACCCACTACCCACTACTCACTACTCTCTTAACCGGAACCCATCCCCATGCCCCAAGATAACCGTCAGTACGCCGCCGCCACCGAGCGCAACCGCGAACCGATTCTAACGGTTTTGCAACAGGGTCTGCCCTCCACTGGCACCGTGCTAGAAATTGCCAGCGGAACGGGTCAACATGCTACGTTTTTGGCCCCTCGTTTGGCCCCTCGCTATTGGCTCCCCAGCGATCCTCAGCCGATGTTGCAAGACAGCATCCGCGCCTGGGCTGAGGCTGACCCCTCAGAGCACCTACTCTCGCCGCTGGCGATTGATGCAACTGAGCCTCGTTGGCCCGTCGAAGGTCGGACACTGGTGGAGATCATGGGCAACACAAACGTGCCCCCGATTAACGCCATTGTTAATATCAATATGATTCACATTTCGCCCTGGGAAGCTTGCTTGGGGCTCCTCGCCGGGGCACAGCGGATCTTGCCCGACGGCGGCATTCTTTATCTCTATGGTCCCTATCAACGCGACGGTCAGCACACCGCCCCGAGTAATGCCAGCTTTGATGGGTGGTTGCGATCGCAAAACCTGGCCTGGGGCGTCCGCCACCTAGAAGACGTGATCGCCGCTGCTGAGGATCATCAGCTACAGCTGCAATCTGTGATAGACATGCCCGCCAATAACCTGTCAGTTGTCTTTAAAAAAATGCCTATAAATCCATAGCTAAGAGAGTGCATTTCCATAGAAGCCAAGGCTGGGAAGTATCCTAACGTGATTGTCGAAATCTTGTCGGACAGTACGGCTAAAGCAGACAGAGAGACCAAGAAGGCGATTTACCAGAGCACGTTTCGGACCCCTGAATATTTTTGGCTTGACCCAGATACTTTAGAATTCGCTGGTTTTTTACTGGTGGGGGGTGTTTATCAGGCGATGGAGCTGAATGATAAGGCGCGTTTCTGGAGCCGTCAGCTAGGGCTATACCTGGGTATCGAGAATAGTAAACTGCGTTTCTTTACCCCTGAAGGAGACCTGGTGCCAACCCCTGCGGAGGCGGCTATCCAGGCACAGCAGCAGGTACAGCAGACACAGCAGCGCGCAGAGCGTCTGGCCGAGAAGCTACGGGAACTGGGGGTTGATCCTAGTACGCTCTAAAGCGTCATCATCACAATTTGCCCGGTTGTTAAGCGTAACTGAGGAAACATGGGCGATACAATGCCATCATCCCCTTGATAGTGTTCTTCCCTGGCCGAAATTTCGCGCTTGATGCAGTCTCCCTATAGAATTCGCGCCACATGATTGACTTTGCGAAGAATTAATCTCACTAAGAATTGATACTGAGTCCGTATTGTTACCCAACTTTGTTGATGCTAGCGGTGGATGCATCTGATCACCCCGGCCACCGGAGGCTGAAACTCATGAAACCGATTGATCGCGTCAGCCTGGCTTTATTGATAAGTGCACTGCTGCCTGTGGGTAGCGGTGTGACCAACCAATCCAGGGTCGGCCCCCCCTTAATGGCCCAGCAATCCGATGAAGCTGCCTTACAAGAAGCGGCTCGATTAACTGAACAGGCCGGTAAGTTTTATCAGCAAGACCAATATGCCGAGGCCGCCCCCCTGTTGCAACGCGCCCTGCAAATCTATGAGCAAACCGTTTGGGAAGCCCATCCAGAGGTTGCCCAAAACATCAATGACTTGGGAGAGTTAGGCCGCGCTCTGGGCTATCACGACGAGGTCGAGCCCCTGTTGCAACGTGCCCTACAGGTCAATGAGCAAACCTTTGGGGCAAATCACCTGATTGTGGCTAACAGCCTCAAGACTCTGGCACGGCTTTACCTGACTCAGGGCAACTATGCCAGGGCTGAACCCCTCTATCAACGTGCCCTGCAAATCTATGGGCAAACCTTGGGTGAAACCCATCCGGATGTTGTACAAAACATTTACGATCTCGGAGAGTTATATCGTCTTCGAGGCAACTATGCCGAGGCCGAACCCTTCTATCGACGCGCCCTGCAAATCTATGAGCAAACCTTAGGTGAAACTCATCCGTATGTATTAGATATCCTCAATACTCTGGGAGAGGTCTATCTTCTCCAAGGTAACTATGCTGAGGCCGAGCCCCTCTTTCAGCGTACCTTGCAAATCAATGAGCAATTCTTTGGAGAAACCGATCCATCTTTGTTGACCAGCCTCGATAATTTAGGAGAGTTATATCGTCTCCAGGGCAACCATGCCGCAGCCGAGCCTCTGTTGCAACGCGCCTTGGAAATCGATGAGCAATCTTTAAACAATGAGCCAAACTTGGTGAGCCTCCCGCTATCTTTTACCGACCGCCTCAACAATCTGGGAGAGGTCTATCTTCTTCAGGGTAACTATGCCGAGGCCGAACCCCTTTTTCAGCGTGCCCTACAAATCTACGAACAGACCGACGCAACCCATCCAGAGGTTGCCACTACCCTTAACAATCTGGCAGTGCTATATCGAGCCCAGGGCAATCACGTTGAGGCTGAGTCATTCTTGCAACGTGCCCAGCAAATCCGTGAGCAGACCTCAGGAGAACGGCCTTAGCTCTATTGAAGCCCCCTCGTCATTTCCCCAATCTTCCTCACCTAAAAAATTAGGACGGACAGGGCTTCGACGGTGAGCGCTCAGTCGAATCGCACAAGGCTGATCCTTACCGTACTCCTCACCCACTCACCCCTTCTGTAAGGATTTATGCAGCAAATCGATCATCTCCAGCTGTGTTTCCTAGACTAAGAAACGGTAACGACTTCATGAAGATGTCTCCCATGAAACTGAGCCCATGGCTTTTGATCGCAGCGCTGTCAGTATCAGCGGCATCTGTAGCCAGCTGCACAGGTCCTAAAATGCCCGCCGCTCCTGAGGACTCAGCCACTGAGCCAGGCCCTCAGACAGCTACTGCACCCCGTGCCGAGCCCAGCGCCGAGCCGAGTCCTGAACCGAGTCCCGAACCGGACGCAAACCCAAGCCCGGATCTGAACCCTGAACCGAGTATATTTCGACTCAGTCCTGAAGCCCCATCGACGACCCAGTGGGAGCCCGCCCCTGGCGAGTCAACCCCCGTTGGCCCATCAACCCCCGAGCCAACCACCGCCTTCGCCGAACCGGCCCCTCAAAAGCAGTCAGACTCACCCGCGACAGATGTCGCCAAACCCTCAGCGGCGGCCTCACCCAATGCGGTCAGCGCGCCCACCGATGACCGGACTCTGCTCACAGATACGGCGGTGATTCCGGGTGAGCGAGTTGGCCCGATTACCCGGAGTACCTCCCGTGAGCGCCTGGCGGATCTTTTTGGCGAAGACCGCCTGAGCGATCAGCCGGTCGACATTGGCGAAGGCTTTACCGAGCCCGGCACTGTGGTTGATCTAGGCCCCGAGCGGTCTTTTACCATTGTCTGGCAAGATGGCAGTCGCTCTCAACCGGCGGTGGTGCGCGATTTTGGCCCCGCCTGGCAAACCCCAGAGGGGCTCGGTGTCGGCACCTCCTTTGAGGAGCTCAAAACGGTGTTAGGGGCCTTTCAGCTCTATGGGTTTGCTTGGGATTATGAAGGCTCCCTGGTCTTCGAAGATAGTCAGCTCGACGCTTACCAGGGACAGCTAACGTTGCGGGTTACCCCAGATCCGGCTGCGATCGCAAACCATGAAAACGCCTACCAAGCGCTCGTTGGCGACGTGCTGTTTCCGTCCAATGACCCCAACCTCGATCCGTTAGACATCAGCGTTTACGAGATGATCGTCTACCTCAGTGGCGAATGAACCCTATTTTGCCAATCCCACGCTAAGATTGGGCATGAACAAACCCTTCATTCTCTGCAGTCACGGATCTCGTAAGGAGTGGTGCCAACTATGAAAGCAACGCTATTAGTACCTTTAATGCTGCTGGGCAGTTTAGCCGTGCCCGGTAAAGCACTGGCCCATGCTGTACAGACCAATTACCTGCTCAACAGCCAACAATCTTTAGAGTTAGAAGCGACCTTTGGCAACGGCGAACCTTTCAAAGGGGCTAAGGTCTCGGTTTATGCCCCCAACAACCCTGTTCAGCCCTGGACCCAGGGCGTGACCGATAGCCAGGGTCGGTTTGAGTTTGAGCCTAACCGCGCTATTGAGGGCGATTGGGAAGTGACGATTCGTCAGCAAGGCCACGGCGACATTTTGAGAGTGCCGGTCAGCGATGACGGTATCCAGGCAGATTTGATTAGCCGAGGTGAAGCCAGTGATGTCCACTATGCGGCTTCGCCATGGGCTTTGGTTGGATCGGGGGTGGTTGCGATCGCGGCCATCGGCACTTGGGCTATCCAAAGAAGGTCCAGAAAAGTAGACGCCTAATCCCTACGTGTCTACCCACTCCCCAACCCAACGCTTCTCCAACCGGGTAGCTGACTATATTAAGTGCCGACCTGACTACCCCCCGACGTTACTCGCTTATTTAACCCAGCACGGTGGCCTGACCTCTAAACAAACCGTGGCCGATATCGGGATGGGTACGGGGCTCTTGACCCACCATTTTTTAGACCATGGCAACCGTGTCTACGGGGTTGAACCCAATGCTGAGATGCGCTCAGCCGCCGTTGAGTGTCTGCACCCCTATGCCCACTTCCATCCCCTAGACGGCCAGGCTGAAGCCACGACGCTACCGCCTGACTCAGTGGATTGGGTGGTTGCAGGCCAAGCCTTTCACTGGTTTGATCGCCCCGCCGCCCGTGCCGAATTTGAGCGCATTCTCAAGCCCGGTGGTAGGGTTGCCCTGGTTTGGAACGATCGCCTGGAAAGCGACCCCTTTCA
>JBCCRZ010000207.1:0-9260 GCA_039200855.1 Cyanobacteria bacterium P01_D01_bin.44
CATTCGGGTGCTGACCCAGGCAGAGATCATCGAAGCCGAGCAAGCCTTTCAAGCCTCGCTCCCCAATGGCAAGATCCTTGACTTTGGGGCAGCGATGGGTTTTGTTGTTGGCGTGGTGATTGTCTACCAGGTGCTCTATACTGACGTGAATGATCACCTACCCGAATATGCCACCCTCAAGGCGATGGGCTTCTCAGATCGCGCCCTGCTGACGGTGGTCCTACAAGAGGCGTTAATCTTAGCGCTGCTGGGCTTTATTCCTGGCTACCTGACCTCCTACGGGGTTTATAGCGCCTTAACCTATGTCACCCGCATTCCCTTGTCGATGCGGCTAGGTGTGGCCGTTCAAGTCTTTGGGCTGACGCTGGTGATGTGTATTCTCTCAGGGGCGATTGCCATGAATAAGTTACGGTCGGCGGACCCGGCGGATGTGTTTTAGGGAGGAGTTGGGGGGTGGGTGGTGGGTAGTGGGTAGTGGGTAATGGGTAGTGGGTAATGGGTAATGGATGATGAGTAGTGAGTGAGACATTCGTGATGGAAACAACAGCTGAGTCATCAATCGTCAAATCTCCATTGCCACCTGTGGTCGCAGTGCGAAACGTTAGCTACGCCTTTGGGAAGGGGAAGCTGCGTAAGCAAGTTCTCAGCGATGTCTCCCTCGATTTGCGGGCTGGGGAGGTGGTGATTTTAGAAGGCCCTTCTGGCAGCGGCAAAACAACTTTATTGACCCTGATTGGGGCGCTACGTTCGATGCAGACGGGCTCGCTGACAATTTTTGAGAAGGAACTGTTGGGAGCCAGAAAAAGACAGCTGATCCAAATCCGCAACCAGATTGGCTTTATCTTTCAAGACCATCATCTGCTGACCTGTCTGAGCGCCTGGGAAAATGTCAGCATTTCTCTCAAGCTGCATGCCGATATTCCCAGAACCGACTATCGACCTCGGGCGGCTAATTTACTCGGGGCGGTTGGATTAGGCGAGTTTATTGATTACTATCCTGACAATCTCTCGGGGGGGCAAAAGCAGCGGGTGGCGGTGGCGCGGGCGCTGATTGCCCAACCCAAGCTAATCCTGGCCGATGAGCCGACGGCTTCCCTCGACAAGCAATCGGGGCGGGATGTGGTGGAGATTATGCAGCGGTTAGCTAGGGAGGAGGGCTGCGCCGTGCTGCTGGTGACCCATGACAATCGGATTTTGGATGTGGCTGATCGAATTTTGCGGATGGAAGATGGTCGATTGACCCAAAATTGGGTGATGTAGGGAATGGGGCGGTGGTGGATTTTTGTGCGATCGCAATCTACCACTGGCGAATGAATCTGGCCCTTAGGAACTGCAAACTGACGGATGGGCATCTTGATGATGATGCCCTACAAGCGACCCGGTATTGTATTCGCAACAACCCTGCCAACCATTTATAATCAGCCAATAGAATGCGTTGGCAGAGCTCACATAATCTCGTCTAGGCCGTCACCAGATCCAAATTTTGTTTACCCCGCAATAGGTCGGTGATCTCATGTTTGTAATTCTGAAACTTAGCGTCTCGCTTCATCGCGTAGGTGCGATCTTCGGGCAAATCAACCACAAATTCTCGCTGGATGGTTCCTGGGCGGGCTGTCATCACATAAACCCGCTGGGATAGGAAAACCGCTTCTTCGACGTCGTGGGTGATCATCAAAATGGTGCAGCGAGTGCGCTTCCAGAGATCTAACAGAAATAGCTGCATGGCTTCTTTGGTTTGTACATCCAGGGCTCCAAAGGGTTCGTCCATTAGCAAGATTTTGGGGTGGCAGGCCAGGGCGCGTGCGATCGCAACCCGCTGTTTCATCCCCCCTGACAGCTCCTTGGGCAACGACTTCGCAAACCCCGTCAACCCCACCACATCTAGATAATAGCTCGCCCGCTCACGGCGCACCTGCTTAGACATCCCTTGCAGCTTAAGGCCAAACTCCACATTGCGCTGCACACTCATCCAGGGGTAGAGCGTATATTTCTGAAACACCATTCCCCGGTCAGCCCCCGGCCCGGTTACTGGCTCATAATCAACCGTAATCTCACCGCCCGTCGGCGTATCTAATCCAGCGACCAGCCGCAGTAGCGTTGACTTCCCCGAGCCAGAGGCCCCTACAGCACACACCAGCTCCCCCGTTTCGACATGCATATTGATGTCTTTCAGGGCCAACAGAGTGCCTTGCTTGGTGGGGAATTGTTTGTAGAGCTTAGAGATTTCGAGGTGCATGGTGTTGTTTCAGGTTTTGGGTTTTAGGTTTTAGGTAATGGGTGGTGGGGTAATGGGTAATGGGTAGTAGGTAATGAGATAGTGGGTAACAAGTTCTAAGTTCTAAGTTTTGAGTTGAGTCTGCTCGGCAAAACTCAAAACTCAAAACTTAATCGCCAATCGCCAATCATCTCTCAATCAAACGCCCACTTACAGCTCGTCTTCAACGCCCAGCGAAAGACCAAATCGATGGCGAACCCAATCACCCCAAGCATAATTAAGCAAGCAAAAATCTCGTCGGTTTTGAAAAAGCGCTGAGCCAGCAAAATACGCTTACCTAAACCTTCCTCTGCGGCCACCAGCTCAGCAATGACGACCAGGTTCCAGGCCGCTGCGACGTTGATGCGAAAGGTATCGATAATGCTGGGGATAATGTAGGGCGTGATGACTGACATCAGCACCTGCCAGCGACGACCCCCCAAGGTGTAAGTTGTCTCGACCAAATCCTTAGGCACAAACTTGACCGCATCCATAATCATCAGCGTGTTGTAAAACACTGTGCCAATAAAAATCAGGGCGATTTTGGGTTCTTCATTGAGTCCCAGATAGATAATCAGTAGCGGAATAAACGCAGGCGCTGGCATGTATCGCAAAATGCCGATAATCGGCTCCATCATGGCGCGAATGCTGGCAAAAGCTCCCATGCTAATGCCCAGCGGCACCGACACAATCGCCGCCAGGGTAAACCCAATCGCAACTCGCCCAAAGCTGGCTAGAATATCTTGGGTAATAAAACCTTTCTCCCAGAGCCGTTGGAATGCCACGCCCACATCCTGGGGGCTAGGCAAAAACTTAGGATTTACCCCTGTATAGTTTGACAGTATCCACCAGGCTGTTAAAGGCACCACCACCGAGGCCGCAATCAGCACCCAGTTCAACGAGTCTGGAATGTCTTCGGCAATACGCCAAAACACCGTTGGCTTTAAGCTTTTCGGCGCTGGCTCAAAATCATCTCTCAACGGGTCAGATGCTTGAGTCATAAGTCGAAGAAAATTTTGAAGAGGGTAGTAGTGATAAAGAAACTACACAGGGGTGCAAGGTAATGCACCCCTACAGTAGACATCCCTGATAACAGGTCCGATGGTCCGATAGTCAAAACTCTATCGGTTCATTTAAGAGGCTTCTGCGTACGCTTTGACAAAACTGTCATCTAAGATGGCACCGAGATCTTCGGGGCCTGCTTCGATAAAGCCGACATCCACCATAAAGTCGTTCATTTTCTGCGCAGCAAAGGGCATGTGCTTCATGCCTTCACCTTCGCTAAACGCTTCTAGATTCTCCTCTACGGTGAAGATGCGAGTGCCTGCTTTGAAGTCCTTGTACTCTTCTACGGAGACCCCAGAACGGTCGGCCATGATCTGGTCAGACTCATCTGGGTTTTTGGCAATGTAGTCGAGGGTGGCAAACCAGGTGTTGACGATGGCCTGCACTTGCTCAGGCTGCTCATCGATCACCTTTTGACTCATCACCAACAGGTCAGGAATCGCCCCCGGATAATCTTTAGAAGACAACAGTTCCTTGCTGCCTTCTCGCTCGAGTGCAATGCCCCAGAAAGGCGGCCATGCAGCGACTGCGTCAACCTGGCCCGAGGCAAAGGCGGCGGCGGCAGCCCCGGTTTCCAGATTCTTAATCGTGATGTCTGAACGAGACATGCCCGCGTCTTCGAGGGCCTGGGTCAGCATGAAGTCACCGACCACCCCTTCTTCCAGGGCAACGGTTTTGCCTTTCAAATCTTCGACGCTGTTGATCTCTTCAGCCACAACAACTTTGTCATTCCCTGCAGAGTTGTCATTGACTAAAACTGCGACCTCGCCATTGGCGGCATCCGGCGCAAACGAGATGGTGTCGTTCAAAGTTTGACCATTACCATCCAGCTGACCAGCCGCAAAGGCTTCCATAGAGGCCAGATAACCGTCAAACCACTTGAGTTCTACATTGGCACCGTTTTCTGCAAACAAACCCTTTTCCTCAGCAACGGCCCAGGGTAGCCAGCCGGGCCAATTACTATACCCAATCACCAGGGGGGCATCACTGGAGGCGACGGTTGTATCTGCTCCAGCGTCAGGGGCCTCGGCTGCGGTGTCTGGTGATGGACTGCCACAGCTAATCGCGACAAATAGACTACATACAAACGCAATACACCAGGGGAATATATGACGTCTTCTCATTCAATTTCCTCTCGATAGATGGATGACTGATGTCTACAGGCAAGCTTCTTAAAGGTGACTTTCTTCCAAGGGGCTTTAGCTATTCTTAAGTTTCACAATGCTGAAGTTGCAACTATACTTGATAGCTGGCTTTTTTTAAGTTCATCGACGCACATTTTGAGCCACTCAAACCACTGATCTAGCCCTTCACCCGACTTTGCAGAAACCGGAATAACCGTAACTTTTGGGTTGAGTTGGCGCACGTTGGCTTCTATTTGGGCAATGTCAATGTCTAGATAGGGGGCTAAATCAGTCTTGGTAATCAGCAAACAGTCCGCCTCGCGGAACATCACCGGATATTTCAAGGGCTTATCTTCGCCTTCGGTCACGCTCAGCAGGGCAACCTTGGCATGTTCGCCCACCTCAAATTCGGCGGGGCAGACTAAATTGCCGACATTCTCCACAAACACCACGTCAAACTCCATAGGGTCATGCTGATGTGATAGCTGATGAATGCCCCCAGCCACCATACGGGCATCAAGGTGGCAGGAGCGCCCCGTGTTGATGGCAAAAACGGGCACACCATATTGACGCAGCCGCTCGGCGTCGAGTTCCGTGGTCATATCGCCCTCAATCACAGCCATAGTCAGCGTGTCTTTGAGGGCGGCCAAGGTTTTCTCTAACAAGACTGTTTTGCCCGCCCCAGGGCTGCTCATCAGGTTGAGGCAGGTGATTTGCCACTCGTCAAAGTGGGCACGGTTGTGATCGGCCCCTTGCTGGTTGGCGTGGAGCAGGTTCATCTCGAGGGCGGCGTTGAAGGTTTGGTGCATGGTTGGGAAGGGGAAGGGCGAATGGGGAAGGGCGAATGGGCGAGAGGGAGCAGGGGAGCAGGGGCAGTAGAGATGGGGAAGATGAGGGAGATGGGGAGGGTGGGATTGATAAAAAATCCGGTTATTGACTTTCTACCTAATTGAGAAACTATCGCTCAGCAGATCCCCTCCGGGGAGGGGCAGGGGTAGGTTTCGGTATCTGACCACTCCACGCGATCAATTTTCAACTCACGCCCCGAGCGAATATCGTCCATGGGGTGATTACATGTGGGACACGCATATTGGGTGCCGTACTCGGGTCGATATGCTTGCTGGCAGGGGTGGCAAAAGGCGATCAGGGGGGTTTCTTGAATGATCAGCTGGGCACCGTCCAGAAAGGTATGGCGGGTTTGGACTTCGAAGGCGAATTGCAGACTGGCGGGTTCGACGCAGGTGAACTGGCCAACGGTGAGGTAAACCTTCTCAATCGGCGGGTGGCCGGGTTGGTCTTGCCACCAGTCGTGCAGGGTGATCATCAGAGCCTTGGTCATGTCGGTTTCATGCATGGTTTACCCCCATCTATACCCACTCGCTGCCGACGTCCATATTGGCTTCGGTGTGGATGTAATCGGGTTTCTCGCGGCGAGGGAGCTGACCAGAGAGGACGAGGTTGGCCATGGCGTCGCAGATGACACGGGTGGCCATTAGTGAGGTCATATCGCTAATGTCATAGGGGGGAGAGACTTCCACCACTTCGAGGCCACAGACCGGGGCGTTTTGCACGATTTTGCCGAGCAAGTAGAGGGCTTCGCGGGGGAGTAAGCCGCCGGGCTCGGGCCAGCCGGTGCCGGGGACGAAACCGGCGTCGATGCAGTCGATATCAAAGCTGATGTAGACGCAGTCGGTGCCGTCTAAGGCGCGCTCCAGGGCAAAGTCGACGGCGGCGTCCAAGCCCATTTCGGTGATGTCGGTGACGGTCAGAATGTTGGTGGCCCGCTCTCGGCAGACTTTGACGCCCTGGCGAGGCACCTGCCAGCCGCCAATGCCCAGCTGCACGAGGTTCTTGGCGGGGGCATTTTTCATATTGGTGGCGTGAAACCAGGGGCAGGTATGCATGCGCTCGTCGAGGTCGGTCTCTTGGGTATCAACGTGGCGATCAAAGTGAATGATGCCGACTTTCTTGTCGCCGAGATGACGGCAGACGCCGCGCACGGTGGGGAAGCCAATGGAGTGGTCGCCACCCAGGATGATGGGAAATGCGCCGGAGCTAAAGACGTGGGCCACGCCTTTGGAGATTTGGTCAAAGGATTTTTCGTTGTTGGCCGGAATTGTGAACACATCCCCGACATCACACAGGGTGATTTGTTCTCGCAGGTCGATGCCCAGCTCAAAGTTGTAGGGGGTATAGAGGGCGGAGATGCGACGAATGCCCTGGGGGCCAAAGCGGGTGCCGGGGCGGTAGGTGGTGCCTGAGTCGTGGGGCACGCCCATGATCGCGATGTCGTACTCTCCGACCTTACGGACATCTTCTACGTAGGGGGCTTTGAGAAAGGTGTTGATGCCCGCGTAGTGGGGCAGTTCGCCACGGGAGAAGGTAGGGATGGTGCGATCGCGAATACTCTCCGCTGCCTCCAGACCATACTCCAGGCCACGGGACACTTCCTGTTGCCAGCCGGTCATCGGCAGCTGGGCCTCTCGCTCAAGGGCTCGATTGGCTTCGGTGGAGCCGTCAGGGCTTTGAAATAGCGGAGAATTCGTCATAGGTTGGCAGATAGGTGTGATAGGACTTGGGTTTACGTCAATCAAGATATCAGCCACCTGAACCCATGAAAGTTAAAAAACCCGGGAGAGACTTAACAAGGCTTAATACGCTTGCTAACAACTCTCCCGGGTTTTTATCCCGCCGTGTACCAGATATCTGGCGGCCTCTCTCGGTCCAGACATCGCACACGCATTACTCTTGTGCAGATTTGGATGTGCAGATCGGAACCCTAGGGGCAATCTTGATTAGTTTGGATTAGTTATATCAACCCAGTTGCTCTTAAACAGTAGTTAGAGTTACAGAAAATTTAAGGCTCTTAGCCAGCCAGAAGTTAAAGCGAAAAATTGCCCCTGCGTATAAAATTCAGGAGCTGGGCTTCAGTGTAAGCTCTTCATGTGAGAATACCCGTTGTCAATATGCAATACCTTATTCGTCTGGCTGAACGGAGTGAAGTGGCCAAGTTACCCGCCATTGAGAAGGCGGCAGCTCAGCCGTTTCATGCGTATCTCTCGAAGCTAGAGCTTACCCCTGACAAACTAGATGAGATTGTGTCGCTGCCTTTTTTGTTACGGGCTCAGACAGCGGGGCGGCTTTGGGTTGCGATTGCCGAATCGCAATCAGCTGGGTTCGCCGAGGCTCAACCGGTGGGTTTCATCGTGGGCAGGCCGCTGGCGGAGAGTTTTTTTATTGTTGAGCTGGATGTCTTACCCAGTCATACCCGCCTCGGTATCGGGTCTGCCCTGATGCGAACCGCCTGCGACTATGCCCAAGCCCAGGAGTTTGAGGCGGTTACCCTGACTACGTTTCGCCATATTCCCTGGAATATTCCATTCTATGAAACACTGGGCTTTGAGGTGGTGCCAGCGGAGACACTCTCAGCAGAGATGGAAGAGATTGTGGAGCATGAAGATCGTTATGGGTTCAAGAGGCAACATCGAGCAGTGATGCGGGCCCTCATCCCCCAACCCCTTCTCCCAAACCTGGGAGAAGGGGAGACGGATTCGAGGTTTGTCGCTTCTGCAAATGTAAAGTCTCTCTCCCCCAGACAGAAGGATTTAGGGTGAGGGCAGGTAGCATGACCCCCATTAACCGCGAGTCTTCTAGGGAGAAGCTACGCCAACGCATCCTCACCAAAGCCCGAGAAATCGGCTTTCACAAGGTCGGCATTGCTGCGATCGCACCCACCTCCACCGACGCTGAGCAATCTACCCAAACCGCTTTGCAACAGTGGCTGTCCCATGGCTTTCATGCCGATATGGCCTGGATGGCTAACCCCAAACGCCAGGACGTTCGTCAGTTGATGCCCAACGCCCGGTCGGTGATCTGCCTGGCCCTCAACTACTACACCCCCCAACAACGTCCAGCGGGGCAGCAATACGCTAAAATCTCTCGCTACGGCTGGGGACGAGACTACCATCGCATTTTGCATAAAAAGCTCAAGCAGTTTACCCTATGGTTACAAGCTCAGAATGACGCCCAAGATGAGGCTCAAGGTAAAGCCATCCAAACCCGTTACTACGCCGATACGGGACCGATTCAAGACAAATTTTGGGCACAGCAGGCGGGCCTGGGCTGGGTCGCTAAAAACGGCAACGTGATCACCCGAGACTACGGTTCCTGGGTGTTCCTCGGGGAGGTGTTGACCACCCTTGATCTGCCCCCCGATACGCCCCACACTGCCCACTGTGGTACCTGCACGCGGTGTATTGAAGCCTGCCCCACTGAGGCCATTCGGGCATCGGGGGTGGTGGATGCTAATCGCTGTATTGCTTATCACACGATTGAGAATCGAGATGCAGAATTGCCGGATGCGATCGCACCCCATCTCAATAACTGGGTGGCCGGATGCGACATCTGTCAGGACGTCTGCCCCTGGAACCAGCGCTTTGCCCAGGAGACGGACGTAGACGAGTTTCATCCCTATCCAGAGAATGTAGCCCCCCGGTTGGATGAGCTGGCGGAGCTGACAGAGGCCGAATGGAATCAGCGGTTTCCGGCGTCGGCACTGCGGCGGATTAAGCCGGAGATGTGGAGAAGGAATGCGAGGGCGGCGAGGGGAGATGGGGGAGATGGGGAAGTGAGACGCGGAGAAGGGGAGACGCGGGGATGGGGGGATACAGAACCGTAGGATGGGTTAAGCCGTCGATGCACACCGTAACTAACCTGTATTTACCTGTCGGCGAACCCATCATCCCGGACATATCGCCTCGCCAAACAAATCCTCAACGTGCTCACCAAACCAGGCTGAGCGGCAGCGTGAAACCGGG
>JBCCRZ010000208.1:0-9239 GCA_039200855.1 Cyanobacteria bacterium P01_D01_bin.44
CCCTCGAGAATGGTGGCACCCAATGTAAATGCAGCGGCATTAATCACATTGGCACTATCCCCCCCGGTCAGCGTAGCGGTTTCAATATCGACAAGCGTGTCTGTCTCGAGCCCACTAGATTTTGTGATCTCGAGCATGGTATCGGATAGTTCAAAATCAAAATCACCCGAAGCCAGCACCCGATCAATCCCATTTCCCCCATTCAGAATGTCGTCCCCATTTCCCCCTCGGAGGGTATCTGCATTCTCGCCACCATAGAGGGTATCTTCACCGTTTCCGCCTCGGAGGATATCATCACCATCTTCACCATAGAGGGTGTCATGTCTATTTCCGCCTTGGAGGCTATCATTGTCATCTCCCCCAAAGAGCATGTCATCCTGGCCGCCGCCTTGAAGGGTATCCTCACCCGCGCCACCATAGAGGATATCTACCCCGTCACTGCCCTGGATATCATCATCACCATCCCCGCCAACGATATTGCTACCCCCTGAGCCACTGAGCAGCGCATTCATAGTTCCTGTAGCCGTCTGAATTGCTCGAATCAGGGTAAACCCCGAAAAGGCAGAGGCGTCAATGGTAACATTGCCTGTGAAATCAGAAATGAGTTCCGCTTGCTCGATGCCGAGTAGGGTATCGGTGTAAACATTGATGCCATCGTCTACAACCAGCTGACTGTTGGAGAGTATCATCGAGTTAAAGACACCCGTTTCCTCAACCGTATCTAAAATCCCAAGGGAGCCATCTAGCTCATCATTGCCGGTTCCTCCCTGAAAGGTATTTATATTACTGCCGCCGACCAGGATGTCGTCACCGCCCAGACCAGCAAGGGTATTAATCCCATCGTCTCCAAAAACAATGTCATCTAAGGCGGTGCCCCCCGTGTAGTTGTTATCGGTGAGATTGCCGTCTGTTAGATCATCTAAAACATAGTTGAAAGACGGAATTACGGTAGAGAAATAGGGGCCAATTAAACTAGGATGAACCAGACTAGGATCAATCAGTTGAGAGGTAAGATTAGCAGTTGCCATGTTAGTGTACTCCTGTAAAATAACTGTCTTAGAACACCGTTGTTGAATGCTTTCGGTGTTGAATACTTCCATTGAAGTCTTTGAACAGTCGAGTTACGGGTTTGCAAAGGAGTGACTTGTGGCTGACTTTAAGGTGACTTCTCTAATCTCACTCTTTTCTTGTCGAGATGAATTTTGGGATTATCGTATTGTCTTAGCAAACCAATGACGGATAAGTTCAACTTGAAATTGATAGTGTTCAGTAACAATCTCTAAAATCCCTTGCTTGACTAGATGATCTAACCAAGTTAGTTCCTCAGACCGCTTCGGAGAATAAAACTTTTCTTCACTAGCGGCTAGTTGCCGAAGCAATTCTGAGTGCCCACGCTGATTATGTTCTATATCGGCAAAGAAAAAGCTGCCACTATTGAGTGCCTGGGGAATCGCGGACTCCACATCAGCCTGGGTGATCTGGCGACGGGATGGGCCGGGTTGTTCATTTTTTAAGGCAATAATTTCTGCACATAGGAGTTGAATGAGAAACGGATGGCACCGGGTTAGTTGCAAGATACGCTCGGTAGCCTGGGGGGCATAGCGCACTGGGAAATTACAGACGGGCTGCTCAATCAAGCGACGGGCCTCAGGTTCTTTAAGATAGCTGATGTGGATAACCTGCAAATTAATCAGATAGCTTGACCAGCATTGAAACACCTCTAAGGTGTGAGATCCTACCAGGAGAACTTTAAACTGGGGACGATGTTGGATCAAGTTGCGCAGCATCCCTAGAACTGTATCCTCTTCTAAGCGACCGGCAACCATCGCCTGATCCAACGCTTCAAATTCGTCCAGGGCAAGCAGGACTGTCCTGGGGGCCAAGGTCGTTTCAACCTGATCGAGCCATTCATCAAAGATGGTAAATGGGTCAGCCGCCAGGTCCTCTTTACTCAGGTGTGGCAACGTCAGATTGCGATACTGTTTGGCTGAGTTAACCATACCCCGAGCGAGATTATAGAGGAACCCCTGATGATTGCGAGCCTTGGAGGCAGGCCCCTGGAGATCAATAAACAACGGCACAATATGGTTTGGCAGGAGTCGACCTAGATTGTTCAGTAAAGACGTTTTGCCCATGCGCCGCTGGCCATAGAGCAGTAAAGATGAGTAGCGTTTTTCTTTTAAGAGTCGCTCAATTTGGGCACTGATGTCTTGACGCCCCACAAAGATATCTTGCTGCTGGGTCAACGGAATTCCAACAATGTAAGGAGACTCAATTTCTTGGCTGAGTTCAGCTTTTTGGACGAGTAACTGTTGATGCTGACAAATAATATGCCGCCAGCTTTGGAGAACAGGCCGAAAGCGTGGGGCATAGGGATAGCGACTGCGGGTGAGCTCTCTTAAATGGCCTTCGAGATGGTCAACAACGGTGCTGAGCATCAGGCGCTGATTGTACAGACTGGATTGATTTAGGGCCGCCTGGACATCTTCACTTAGCCGCCTGAAACTGAGCAATAGCGGCGTGGTGGGGTTTTCTAAATCGCCCAGGGTGAGCTGTCGATGGAGGGTTGCGATCGCGCCCACATCTGCACAGCGTTCCAGCTGTTGGGCATCTAACTCAATCTGGGCATTGCGCACGGCCCAGCGCTGATGGCCTGTACTCAAAGAGTCCATCGCGGCCTGTCCCTCTGTCTGACTCTTTTGGGGAGACCGGTTGATGACCCTGACCAGATACTGATCAAGCCCCAAGAACGGCAAGCGCTGTCGCTCATCCCAAAAAGCAGTATGCCATCGCAATGGGGGGCGGCGATGGCCCCCTGAGCGCTCGTCTAGGCGATAGAGTAAGAGCGTCCAGACAAGCTCAAACGGGTACAGACACAGGGGTAACCAGAGAGGTAGGGTGAGTCCCACCGTGGTACAAACCAGACTGAGTAACAGGGTGGGCCAGAGGGGATAGCCCGTCACAAAACTGATAAACAGGGTATGGATGCTGCTGCTGCCGAGGACGCCTGCGATCGCACCCGACTGCACGCCAGCGATAGAGGCCGCCAGATTATAGGCCAGGGCAAATAAAACCGTGAGCAACATCGCATTGCTGCTGCCAATGGCCAACCCTCGCACCACGGCATTAGGGGTATTGTAGGCAAGGCTGGCGAGATAAGCGAAACCGACCCCTGCCATCAGACCGAGCATTATATCCCGTCGCCATCGACGGGTATAACAACTCACCATCAGGCCAAATAACCCACCCAACAAAATACCCAGGATCACTTGCCCTCCCACATCGGCCAACAATCCAGATTTGTTGCTAAACCAGTGCTCTATGACATAGCTTGCAGCCCCCCCCCAAACGCCGAGGGTGAGCCCACTGCCCACTACGCCCAGCACAATGCCCCCTAGTTTTTGCCCCAGGGCATAGCTTTTATTCGATTTAGCCATGCCCAGCGTAATCCCAGCGGCAGCACCGTTGGGGAAACTCGCCATCACAATGGGGGGCAAAATTGCTTTGACCAGGGTCTGCAACCCAGGGTTATGGGCCCCATAGCCACTGCTAAATACCAGCAAGCTGTCGGCCCCCAACAGGCCAAAGATGACTCCCCCAACCAGCCCCCCAATTGCACTTGCCATCCAACTAGCCGCCACACTGACCACTGCACTGCCCACAAGGGCTGCCCCCAGGCTGGCGGCTAAGCCCACACACAGGCCAAACGCAATATCTTGTCGGGGTTGGCCGAGTCCCCAGAGGACTAAACCCACCCCCCAGCTAACTAAAATCGGTAAGATGCCATATTCTAAAAGTAACAGCCGCCGCAGCCTGGGGTGGCGGCGCTGTTGAGGGCGTAGCTCAGCTAGGCAAAAGTTGGGCCTCAAGCGGATATCGATTTGAGCGATATAGCTGCGCCAGGCTGATGGCTGTAGTAAAAACCACACCCATAGCTGTAGGGTGCCTAGCCACACATTTGGAAGCCGTTTGGGGGCGTTTGAGAATGTTGTTAATAGGGATATAGGGGTCACTGTCAAAAAGTCTCCATTATCCCAACAGGTATTGAAAAGGCGCTATCTGTTGTAAACCCTCGGTTTGCCAAACATTGTCACTGTCCTGGGTTTCTAAGGCCATTAGCCGATTGGTGCAAAGAATTTGGAGCAATAACGGCCAACCCCCGCTGTGGTTCAAAATCCAATCAGTATCGCTAGGAGAAAATAACATGGGTGAACTGGCAATCAACGCTCGAGCATCCAGGTCACTCAAAGGCCCCAACGTCGTGGTATAGCCAAAGATATTAAAAAACGGCGAACTGTGACCCGTGTGAGCGGCCAGCTGCATGGGGGCCTCATGGCTGGCGAGGACAAAGGCCAGATTCCCACTGGTTTGGTTGGTGGCCAGAGAGCGTAGGCTTTCCCAAAATGTGTCATCTAGCTCCGGGCACCGTTGTAACCCAACCCCAATTTCATCTAGCAAGATCACGGTGGGATGTCTGAGGTGGCCACTCACTAACTCCATAAAGCTAGCCAGGTCACATGGGACATCAGTGACTATCCCCAGGGACTTTAATAAATACTGAAGGATGCCGTCTCGAGTAGAAAATCGAGCATCTTGAAAATCCACAAAAATCCATTGATAGATCTCTGGCTGAGGGAGCCAGTCTGATCTTTGTTGGGGCCTCAGCTGCTTAGCGGGCACGGTGGTCAGAGCAGCTAAATGCTTGAGAAGAGAGGTTTTACCAGTCCGGCGTTGGCCAATAATTGCAATATTTTGTAAAGGAAGCCGCTTGAGTAAGCTAAAGCAGCGGCTAATTTCTCGGGTGCGGCCAAAAAAGCAAACTGGGTGGGGAACTGGAATACCGACGTTAAAAGGGGCCAGCTCTGCCACGACCGGCTCAGGGGGTTGATCAAGTGCTACATGAACAATAGTTTGCCAGTCGATCTCTAAGCGATCACACAGTTCTCGAAAGTTCTCATAGTCAATCGACTCTCCCTTCAAAAACTTCTTCACAGTTGAGAGAGACGGCCCCACATCTGCAGCAAAGGTCTTCTGGCTAGGATAGCCACGTCGCTTGAGGGCCAAATCAACTTTGGCTAGATGATTAGGAGAAACTTGGAGGGAACGCGCCATAGTCTGCGCATAGAAAGTTTTTCTACGTCTAACGGGTCAAAAATAAACCTGAAGTCAATCTGAAGTTGACGATATGTCGATCATTTCTCAACCTGATGGATGGGGCCTCTATTTGCCATTACCCTAATGGGTACTCTTGTTGTTGCTATCGGAGACAGCCTATATCTTCCCGAGTTCTTCCCGATGGGTTGTTAGGCTGATGTCATCAGGGTGCCACACAGCTAACAGACTAATCAGCGCAGACTATCGGGTCATACCTAGCAGTCCGACAGTTTGCGCTGAAAAAAGTCACCAATAGCCGAGGCTACAGCTGGGCCAGCGGCGTCTAATAGCATCGAGTGGCCAGAGTTGTTGAACCAGGCTGTTTCGATCGGCCTTGAAATGCAGTTTTGCATTAGCCCTAATACCACGGGTGGCACGGTCAAGTCATGTTGAGAATGGATTGCCAGCATAGGACATTGGATCTGGGACAGCTGCCGTCGAGCCTGGCGACCTAATCGCCACAGTGTTCTGAGGGCCCAGGAATGGTGAAATTCATAGACGGGCAGGTAAAACGGTTCTACCGGCGGGGCGTCTAAAGTAAAGCTGGCCCAGCTTAGAAGCGGGATCAAGATTTCGGCTTTGCGAGACAGCCGGAGGGCTGGGGCAGCAACGGCGCAGGCATCCAGTAGCCCTTCTGCGGCCATACTCAGCGCGATCGCACCCCCCATCGAAAACCCAAACATGCCTACATGGCGATAGTGCTGCCTGGCCCAGGCTATCTCCTGACGAGCAGCGGTGAGCATCCCATCTGGGGTGATTTGGGCAAATTGTTGTTCTTGCTCTGGGCGATCTCGATAGCCATGGCCAGGTAGCAAGGGAGCGACTGTGGTGAGGCCAAGCTTTGCGATCGCACCCACCGCTGGCCCCACCTCATAGGGCGTGCCAGTAAAGCCATGCAGACAAATGACCACCGAATCCGCATCGCTGTTGGCATTTAGATACAGTGGTTTTGCCTCTGACATAAATCTTGATTCAAAGTCAGCGGGGAGCGGGTCAAATCCTGAAAAATATGGCTGAGGTGACATAGTAAGATATTTTGGCATTGTTGATCCTCGGGATGACTTTAGTCGTGAGAGACCGTCAAATAGCAACTGCGGTAGACGGTTCATCCCTTAAATCAGCAATCGCGATATTTTTTGCAGTCTGCTCAGGCGACCAAAAGAACTGCGGCGTAAATCACTGCACCGGTCATAAACAAACCAAAGTGACTCTCTTGTTTTTCTGGCAGTTCTTCTTTCATCACATTGAGAATAATGCCGCCCGCCACCAGCGCCCAGATCGCGGCGACGGCTGCCGCATTAAAATGAGCCGATTGTCCCACGGCCCAACCAATAAAAATGGCCGCTGCCAGCAGCCAGCGTCCGAGCCGATCGTAAATCTGTTTGTGGTGCTCCCGCAGGCCCACATCATTGACAATAAAATGGAGTGCCAACGCCACGAAAAGGAGCAGACATTGAACCAACCCATGATTGGCAGATTCTCTGAAGAGATATCCTAGGATAGCGTTATATATCGCAAAGGAAATGATGTGTACCCAGAAGATGCCTGGTTGGGTAGTATTGTCTCCGTTCGTTTTTTGGTTGTGGCGTCGCGATCGCAGCGCCAATTTTTCTAGACCATAAAAAATCGCCAATCCGGCGAGTGCTAGCAGATAGACATGATTCTCTAAATAACCTACCAGCAGGCCACCGTTATGCTCAACCTCTGTTTGAGCTTTGCTGAGCTCTGGAAACACATCTAAAAAGATGTAGGCAATCGAAATGCCCCCGGCAAACGATATCCACCAGCGGTGGGGAATCCGGATTAACCATTGCGATCGACTGGCAAACACATGCACTAATGCTAAACAGACGGCTAGAAGCAATCCTAAAATACTGACTCCATCGTCCATTGGCCCATCCTTGGTTTATTAAAGTTAACTGCACCCTCAGATCTAAAAGAGTACGGCTGATTGGAGCCTTTGTCTGCCTTCAGTGCTAACTCCGTTCATATCCTATATTTTTCCGGTATTTTGTTGACAGATAGGCATTGAGATTTAATCTACCTTTAATTCATTTCATAAAGTAAAGCACTATCATCGCCATGACTCCACTCAGGAAATTGTGATGATGGGTTTAAGCGGCAAAGTTGCCCTGGTCACTGGCAGCAGCCAGGGCATCGGCAAAGAAATTGCAATTCGCCTGGCAAAAGCAGGCGCAAAGGTTGTTGTGAACTATCGCTCTCACCCAGAGGGAGCCGACGCTGCTGTAAAAGAGATTCAAGCCCTGGGGGGCGATTGTCATCCCGTCGCAGGGTACTGCAATGACGCCCGCGGCTATAGCGTCGGAGCCGATCTGGGCATGGTTGACGATGTCCGTCGGTTGGTGGCCGATAGCATTGCTCACTTTGGTCAACTCGACATTTTGGTGAATAATGCTGGGATTGAGAAACACGCTCCGTTTTGGGACGTGACCGAAAAAGACTATGATGCGGTTCTCAATGTAAACCTGAAGGGGGTCTTTTTTGCGTCCCAGGCCCTTGCCAAACATTTAATAGAGACCCAGCGCCCTGGCAAGATTATCAACATTAGCTCGGTCCATGAGGATTTGCCCTTTCCTAACTTTGCCGCCTACTGTGCCAGCAAAGGCGGTCTCAAAACGCTGACGCGTAACCTGTCAGTTGAGCTGGCTCCCTATGGCATCACCGTCAACAATGTGGCCCCTGGTGCCATCGAAACCCCGATTAATACAAAGCTCCTCAACGATCCTGAGAAGCTCAATGCGCTACTTAACAATATTCCGCTAGGTCGTCTGGGGCAGCCCAGAGATGTTGCCGGACTCGTCGCCTTCCTGGCCTCTGAGGACGCTGGCTATATCACGGGTAGTACGCTGTTTGTGGATGGGGGGTTAACGTGGAATTATCAGGAGCAGTAGGGGGGTCAGTGGTAGTGGGTAGTGGGTAGTGGGTAGTGGGTAGTGGGTGGTGGAAAATATGACTTTGCAATTTGGGCGAGATATTTGTGGGGATCTGGCGAATGCTGAGCAGCGGGAATGGTTGGTCACGAACGGCATGGGTGGCTATGCATGTGGCTCAATCTCGGGGTTGTTGACTCGCCATTACCACGGGCTGTTGGTGGCGGCTTTAAAGCCACCGCTGGAGAGAACGCTGCTGCTGGCCAAGCTGGATGAGCAGGTTCATTATGTGGGTGATGATTACAGCCTGCACACCGATCGCTGGGCTGATGACTCTGTCAGTTCTCAAGGATATGAGCTGATAGAGCGGTTCCATCTAGAAGGGACAATGCCGGTTTGGACGTTTGCCTGTGGCGATGCGTTGTTAGAAAAGCGACTCTGGATGGAGCAGGGGGCGAATACGACCTATATTCGCTACACCCTCAAGCGGGCGAGTCAGCCGGTTGTTCTCTCCCTCAAGGCCCTGGTAAACTATCGCAACCACCATGGCAATACCCAGGGCAGTGACTGGCAAATGCAAGTGACGGCCAAACCCGAAGGTATTGAAATCCAGGCGTTTGAGGGAGCAGTGCCGTTTTATCTGGCGGCTGCAAAGGCTAAAATCTCGACAGCCCATGCCTGGTACCAGGGCTATACCCTGGCGACAGAGCAGTACCGGGGGATTTATCCCTATGACGATCATCTCCATGCAGCAACCTTTGAGGTTGATTTGGCAGTGGGGCAATCTTTTACCCTGGTGACCAGTACCCTGGCGAGCCCCAGCCTCGATGGAGACGCTGCCCTCAAGCGACAGCAAATTCACGAACAATCTTTGATTGGACAGTGGTATGCTAACACGCAGCTTTCTGGCAAGGAAGTTCCCCTTTGGCTAGAGCAGTTGGTGTTGGCGGCTGATCAGTTTATTGTGGATAGAAAAGTGGCGGATACGCCTGGCAAGACAGTCATTGCGGGCTATCCGTGGTTTGGTGACTGGGGGCGAGATACGATGATTGCCTTGCCGGGGCTTGCGATAGCAACCAACCGCCCTGACATCGCCTCACCCATCCTCCGCACCTTCGCCCAATACCTCGACCAGGGCATGCTCCCCAATCTATTCCCAGAGGCGGGTGAGACGCCGGAATATAATACGGTTGA
>JBCCRZ010000209.1:0-9217 GCA_039200855.1 Cyanobacteria bacterium P01_D01_bin.44
TGACTGTCCATGCGGATGTTGCATGCGTCTCTGTTCACATATAGCCGACTAATTTTTCCGTCAATGTTTTCGTATGCCATAGTTGTCTACTCTCCGTAAAAAAGGTTAAGTTATTGAAGAACAAAACTCAAAACTGTTTCCAACTGGGGGGCTTGGATAACTGGATCAGCGATAACCAAGTCGTCAATGTCAACATATCCTTCCCACCCTTTCGACTCTGCTCCATAGGTGGCAAAACTGCCGAAAGCGACAGTTCGGGCCACGTTTTCGTGCCGATTGTCATAGGCTCGAACATTTTCCATATCGATATTGCAGTGGCTTTTTAGTAAGTGCTTGCGCTCTGTCATGTCTCCCTGTTGCAAGATTTCTCCTTCAGGTTTGGTCATGAGATGGTTCCGCTTTGGCGGATCGAAGCCTTGATGCTTGAAATGCACAGCGTTTCGCTCCCCTGGGTTGGAAGGAGTTTGGTAAACAAAGTGATTTCTCGCGATTACATAATGTGTGCCGAAATACTCGTATTGGCTATGATTCTCAGGGTCAGGACATCTTTCTGAACCTGGTTCACAATCATTGAGGACGGGCATCGAAATAAAAGGCCGAGATTCAGCGCCTTCCTCTGGATATAAGCCAGTACAAATGAATGAGCATCCGGTGACGTGGCAGAAATCCACATTATTGCGAAATCGGACGTATTCTCCAGAACAATCCTTGAATGTACAGTTCACAACATTGATATAGCGTGAATTGTTCGCGTGATACATCATATGTGCGCCACTGTCGCTGCCTATGGTTTCAAAACGGCATTGCTGATACGTAACGTGATGCACATCCTCCCCTAAAACCCCGGTTGCGCCATTGGCAACACCCGGTAAGTTTATGAAGGTACAGCTGTCGAAAATGATGTCATGACTCGTACCACTTATCCGTGTCACGTACCGGAGCCTGCCGCCACCCGTAAAATGCAGATGTTGCAACACAATGTTTTGGCAATCCGCCAATTGAAGTCGAGCTTCTTCAAATGGGGGGTCAGGTGGGACGCGCAACACTGTCCCATCTGGTGAATTTCCAGCGAGAAACAACCAATGTGTTTCGTGCCCTAAACCGGATGGCAGGTCCACTGGCGCATCATATGTGCCATCAAGAAACCGTACGATGACCGGTTCGGTACTCAAAGCCGCTTGAACCACCTCCCAAAAATCGGAAGATGTGTATAGGGCAGGCTCGTTGATTTGCGATCCGGTTCCAGTTCCAGATGGCGAAACGTAAAACGTACGCATGTTATGCTCCAAGATTAATGCAGATAAAAAATGGCGGGAGCCATCTAATTACAAGGTCATTAAGACCGTTCAGTAAAAGAGACTTCAAAGTTCTACGATTTCACTAGATGGCCCAGGGGTATCTTTGTGAGGTAACAAGTTTAGGTTCTATTGAATCTCACTCTAGGTAGAGACCGAGAAGATATCGGGAAGCAATGCAATCTCAAAAATAGGAGGGTTGTAACTGAGCCTCACTCATTTTCTTGGCAAGATACTGACTTTAAATAACAAAATTTAAAGAGTTTCTATTTTTAGGTACTTCTAGATTTTTCAAGAGAAAGCAGTGTTGTGTAGAGATTTAGCATGTCTTTAGTTGCCATCCCATCCACAGGTACTGGTTCCGTGCAATGGGGGAAATAGCTGAAAAGCCTACAGAGAAAGGATTTCGGCGATTCTGCCTCAAAAGGACTATAACCCTTGTCTTACAAGTGTTTTGGCCGAATTGTCCCATCAGACGGAGCCAGTGCCTTTATTTCTCCGAAAAATCAGAGGACTTTTCCGACTTTCATTGCCGACTTTTTCAGACTGACAATAGTTGCAGATTGCTGCCATGTTTGAAACATAAAGAGCCATGATTCAGGCTCTAAAGTTACTCATTGGAGAAAGAACTATGCCTAGATGTAAAGGTAATTGTGAATATGTAGAATATAAAGCTGATCTGAGCACTTTGACCATAACCCTACGAGATGGGAAAGACTATTTTGTAGCAGATTCGAGATGCCCAAGACCCAAAAACTCGCCTAAAAAGAAACTCCAAGACGCAATTAAAAATTTAGAGGAGGACTCAGGATTTATCAGTAAATGCAATGATCGTTACTGCAATGACTGTTCGGTAGAGAATTTAAAGGTACCTGCCAATTTAAAGGATGAGGAGACAAATCCTAAGTCAATAGTCAAAGCTAGCTGGCCAGAAAGCCATGTGATAAAAAATGCTGCTGGCAATGACGAAATAATCACTTGCGAATATTCTGCTGACGGTGAGTATACATTAACAACAAAAACATGGAGCAAAAAATGTTGGCCAGTAGCCAGAAAAGACGAAATGATGATTGGAGATGAGATACAAATTATTGCAAATCATAAAATATCAGGAGATCAACTTGAAAAAATCAGCAAGATTCTTTCACCGAGTGTTCAAATATGATGCTATTCAGCAAATTAAGGATATCTCGATTAATTGCCTAAGTTCTGATTTTTGAAGGTCTATAATTCTCAAAAAAATTCACCTTTAACTACTCAGGCACAAATAATATAAAAGCTGCCTCTGACCAGGCAGCTTTTTGCTTACATTTCCAATATCCAATTGAGTTTGTTTGACGCGTTATTCCACAATACTTCGGCTGCAGTTGCGATGCTCTCCAGGAGCAGCTATGCCAACCCAGTGAGGGTCATAGCTACCAGACTTAGACCATCGTGAAAGTGCTCTCGGGAGATTCTTGCCATTGGTTAGCGTACCGGAGCCTATCGATGGCTTCCACATCAAAGTTAAGAGGCAGAGACTCCAAACAAATCATTAAGGTCTCGTTCGAATGCTGCGATCGCGCCAATGCTGTGAAAAATCAGTTTGCCAGTGAAGGTGGTAGTGTCGATACCGTCATTGAGATACTTATAATCGATACCCCGCCAATTCAGTTCATCAATGGTTGTGATGAGGTATTTGAGGGTGCGTCCCAGACGATCCAGTTTCACCATCACCAGCAGCCCGTTGGGTCGGATACGAGATTTTTCCCCTCACGACCACATCCGCGCCGCGATCGCCCGCTCCTCTTCACCAAGGGCATTAGCATAGATGGCGGTGGTTTTGAGATCGGCATGTCCCATCCATTTTTGCAACATGTTGAGCTGGATGCCGGCCTTCATGGCGGCGACGCCGTAGCTGTGGCGCAGGCCTTTGGCGGTTTTATGGGGGCCGTCCTGAATCTCCGCCACGTCCATCACTTGTTTCGCCAGATTCCAGGTCCAGCATCGTTTCCACGACCAGATGCGAACATCCAGCTCGGCTGCATCACCGCGCCGCTGAATTTCCCGGATGCCGTACACCAGATCCAGTTGTTCGATGACAGCAGGGGGAACCGGCACCGTGCGGTAGATGAGTTTCGGTCGGCCGTTTTTGTCTTTTCTTTTTTTCAGGCTGCGGAAACGGAGTGATAGTTCGCTGAGATCCACCCGGCGGGGGGTGAGCTCTAACGCTTCCGAGAGCCGGCAGCCGGTGTAGGCGAGCACGGTGCATAACGTGCGCACCCGCCGTTCCGCTTTGCCCGCAGCCTCGAGAAACGCTGTCCGTTCTTCGACGGTCATGTACAGACAATTGCCCTGGCGGTCATAGAGTCCGGATTCACTCATTCGACGGGACGGTAATGGCGGGCCTGGCGTTGTTTGGCGACATCTTCCAGAAGCCGTGTGGCGGCGTTGTAGTCACGGGCGACGATGGTTTGGCTATTCCCCCGCCGGCTGTACAGACTGCCCCATCGTTTCATCAAGACCCAGCGACCGAACAGATCCTGTTTGACTTCGCCGACACAATAGCGGCGGTCGGTTTGCCAGATGCGGGTGACCCAACGGTCCAGTGCGTAACAAGGTGTGCTTTTTGTCACATTGTGCTCCCTAAAATGCCCTTACTAGGGGTATGGCCCCGACTCTTGCAAAAACCAGCCATAGGCTGCAAGTTTCACGATAACTGAGTTACAGCCGCCAGAAATTAGACTTCACAGAAAAGTACTAACTAACAGACATCGAATCAAGCCGCTTCTAGGGGGCATGATGGGCAAATCATAGTGCGGCGGCAGCCGCCGCCGGGCGACATCGAGATGGTAATGTCCTAGGCGAATCAGATGGTCAGTGCCATAGGGATTGATGCTAGCAATCGCAGCCGGATCAATATGATGACCTTCCTGGGCCAACTGATTGAGAATACGACTCATCTCAAAGACGTTGTAGAGAACGACACAGTTAGCGACCAATCTTGCAGGAAGCGTTGCTTCTAAAGAGTCGTGACCCCCTAACCCGTATCAATGAAAACATGCTGGAGGCGATTGCCTCCAGCATGTTGAAAAAAGTCGTCTAGTTGTATCTACTGTATTGATGTTCTGGTCAGGCCCCTGTTCATGCCTTCAAGCAGACAGCTAGCAGTCTACTACACCTGAACCATGTCCTTACTCCATGCCATTGGGGCAAAGGCATCATCAAGCTTTGGTTTGACGATAGGGGTAGTGTAGTTGGAGAGCACTTTGAGACTTGTTCCAACAATCACCTCTAGAATCGTTTGCTTGGTATAACCCGCAGCAAGGAATGCCTCGATTTGCGCCTCAGTTGGCCTTCCATGTGTTTCATGAATAATGATCGCGAATGTGCGTAACGCTTCGAGCTTTGGAGCATTGATGGGTGAACCACTGCGTAACGCTTCAATCACGCCATCATCTACCCCAGTCTTTTTAGATGCTGCTGTATGCGCAGCCATACAATAGGTACAGCCATTCAAACGACTATTGGTCATCAGGACTATCTGGCGCTCAGTTTCACTAAGCTCAGATTTGTCAAACAATCTCATCATCGTCAGATAACTTTCGACTAGTACTGGAGACTCAGACATGATTGCCATGAGATTCGGTATGAAGCCTAGCTTTCTCTTGGCAGCTTTCAGGGTGGATTTAGCAGCTGCCGGGGCGCTTTCAATTGTGTGTGTTGTAAAAGTTGTCACAGAGGTCTCCTTTATTGAGGATAAAGTTGCTGTTGTCTTCTAGCTCTAACTATTGAATTCGCCGCCAGAGCTGAAAATCAAAAGGAAGCCAAGGTCTCTTCCAGCTTCTTGGGCGAACTGAGGAAGAGCGGGCCTGTTTGTTGCGACATAGCATCCGGAAAAATTTCCTCACTGCCATTCTCGACGCCTTCCAGAATATTTTCAGCAACCACTGAAGCCGGGGTCAGTTCCATATCGTAGCCTTCCGTCATGCGCGTTGCCACCGGGCCAGGGTAAACGCCATGAACCGAGATGCCGTCGGCCTTCAGCTCGCCGCGTATTGATTGCGTCATTGAATGGACGGCAGCCTTCGACACGGAATACCCACCTAAACTTGGCATGGCCGCAAGGCTAGAGATGCTCGCAACGTTCACGATTGTGGCTGAACTTTCTTTCTTGAGTGCGGGCAGCAGCGCCTTGGTGACTGCGAGTGTTCCAAATAAGTTAGTCTCGATGTCGTTACGCAATTGCTCTTCAGTGTTCTCCAACAAACTCAGGCCGCTAAGAATGCCCGCATTGTTAATGAGGATATTCAAGGAAGGCACTGATTGTGTAAGCTGCGCAATCGTCGCCGGATCACCAAGGTCGAGATGAACAGGAACTACCTGTTCACCAAACTCATTAAGCGTCGAGCGGTTGTTCTCTGAGCGATAAGTCGCATAAACCTTCGCGGCTCCTTTTTTCAGCAACTCCTCGACTAAAGCGAGACCGAGTCCGCGATTGGCACCCGTAACAAGAATTGTGCTATCTAAGATTTTCATTGATTTTTTCCTTTTTGTTGGCTATTAGTGAATTATCGAGACATTGAGACTACTTGTTGTTGCGAACAACGCTAAAGTACGTCTTGAATTTTGAGAGTTGTTCCCAAAGTGACATGAGCTTCTCCTTTTAGGTTGAAATAAAGTTGTTTTTGTTTTCTGCCTCTAGAATTGGTGTCGCTTCAGGAAATGACGCATCTTCTCAATGACCTGCGGAGCCTCTTCTTCCAGCACAAAATGCCCGGTGTCGAATAGGTGGAAGTCAATGTCATCGAGGTGCTTTCGATAAGCTTCAGCTCCCGCAGCCACGAAAATTGGGTCGTTTGCACCCCAAACAATCAATGTCGGGGGCTGGTGCTCGCGAAGAAATGATTGCCACTGCGGGTACAGTTTGAGGTTGTTTTGGTAGTCGTAAAATAAATCCAACTGCATCTGCTGCTGGCCGGGGCGATCTATTCGGGCGAAATCGAGTACCCAGTTGTCCGGGTTAATGCCCTCGGGGTTCCGAGTGCCTTCGGTGTACATCCATTTGATGCCTTCGAGACTCATGAGCTGGCCGACGATTATGGTTTCGTTTTCATCAGTGCGGTTCTCCCAATAATCATTAACCGGCGCTGAGTTCTCTGGATGGAAACCCTCTTCGTAGGCATTGCCATTCATTACGATCAGGCCTTTGACCCGATTGGGATATTTTGTTGCCAGCCGATAACCAACGGGTGCTCCGTAGTCCTGCATCACTAGCACAAACTCCGTAATGCCTTTTTGCTCAAGGAATTGGTCGATCGTTGTGGCCAGATTGTCGAACGTGTATTGGTAATCCTTGGAATCTGGAAAGTCACTGTTGCCAAAGCCTGGATAGTCGGGAGCGATCAGGTAAAAGTCGTCACCCAGTGCGGCTAGAACGTTACGGTACATGTGCGACGAGGCCGGATAGCCATGCAGCAATACGACTGCCCGTTGCTGAGCACTTCCGGATTCTCGGTAAAAGATATTGATACCATTGACCGATTCGGTACCATATCGGACTTGTGTCAAGTTGTTCGCGATTTGAGTGGTCACAATTAATCCCTCCTTTGTCATGCTGAACTCACGTCAATTTCTTCCAAATTGCTCATTTCTCTGGCGTAATAGTTTCTGAGGATGACACCAGCGCAATTAGAAAAGACGATGAGTTGAGCTGTTAGCGCGCTACTGAAAGAACGAGTTTTTCGAGAACCGGGAATAGATCACTAGGCTCAGGGCGGTGAGTATAATCCGGATTGACCTCTGCGTAGGCAATGGTGCCATCCGTGTCGATGACGTATCTTGCAGGCATAGGCAATGTCCATTTGTCATCGTTCTGAATCTTGGGAAGATCCACCTGGAACAGCTTAAAGAATTCAATGACATAGGGCTGCAATGTCCAGCGCAGGCCAAATCGCTCTGCCAAGTCTCCACCTTGATCTGTGAGGATTGGATAACTCAGATTGTTATCTCTTTGGGACTTGCGACTGCTTGAAGCGCCTTGCTGGGAAATCGCCAGAAGTGATGCACCTCGGGAACGCACATCGTCAGAGACTTCTTCTAGTGCTTGTAGATCAAAGTTGCAGTAGGGGCACCATACACCACGATAGAAAGTTAGTACCAAGGGGCCTTTGGCGAGCAAGGCTCTCGAAGAAACTAGGTTACCGTCTGGATCCGGTAAGGTAAATTCGGGCGCTCGGTCACCAGCTTTAAGGGCACGATCCACATTTCCATTGTCGATCAATTCACGGGTAGAACGATGAAAGGCCTCCACCGCTGCTGCGGGGGCTTTGTTGGCTTCAAAATCTGCCTTAAACGCGTCGAGTTTTGCTTGAAGAGACATAGTGTTATTCCTGTTTTATTTTTTTGAGTTACAAGAGATTTTTATCAGCCCATACATGAAGGCTGACAATGCTTTTAGGCCTTTGTGAATCATTTCCTTTGCCTATAACTAAGTATTGTTCATTTACTTATTAATTGGTAGAGGTAATATATGTCTAATAGTTATTTGAAAAACGAATGAGTGATCGAATCTCGACCTTACGCTTGTTTTGCCGTGTCGCTATACTGGGGAGTTTTACGGCTGCGGGCCAAGAGATTGACTTGTCCCAGCCTTCTGTGTCCAGAATCATCTCTAAGCTGGAAAAGGATTTGGGGGCGGCGCTCTTTGTCAGAAGCACCCATGCGGTGAAATTAACTGAGGCTGGGGCAGACTATCTAGCGAGAATAGAACCGATTCTGGGTGCCTTAGAAGAGGCCAACCATCTGGTTCGTAGTGATGGGAAGTTACAGGGGCGCTTGAGAGTGGGGAGTGCCATCAGCTTCGCGGTACGCGAAATCATTCCTCGCCTTCCCGATTTCCTGGATCAACATCCGAATTTGAAGGTTGATCTCGTATTGACTGATTCGTTCCAGGATTTAATCGATCAGGGCATTGATGTAGCCCTTCGTTTTGGTCAACTCCGCGATTCAACGATGGTGGCGCGGCGGCTAGGGGTAACACCACGGCTGATAGCCGCTTCTCCTGCATATTTAGCAAAGGCCGGAACACCAAAAACGCCAGCAGACCTTGCAGGCCATCAGGTGATCATTGGCCCTTCAAGTATGGGAGCAACTGGTTGGAATTTTAAGAAAAATGGCAAAACGTTGTCAGTCAGAGTTGAAGGTCAGCTCATGGTAACTGTCAATGATGCTGCAACGGTTGCTGCTGTGGCCGGGATGGGAATTATTTCCACTTCATTCTGGGGGTGTAGGGCAGAACTCGAAAGTGGTGAACTTATTCAACTTCTTACAGATTGGGAAATTGGGACTGTCGAAGTTAATGCATTACTTGCTGGCGGAAAAAGTGCAAAGCCGTCTGCTCGTGCCTTTGCAGATTATCTTGTAGCATCATTTCGCGATAACGCTTAAATATCGATTCTCTCTCATCAACTGCACCACGCTCTGTTAGATGTCAAGGGGGTTAGACGTGACGCGACAGAGGTGTTGTCGTGCTAAACATCATTTGATAGAGACTAACCAGGCTCAAATTGAGACTAACAGGCGAAACGACAGCCAGGGCTCCAAACGACAGGGCAGGATCTAAATGACAGAGCCTGATCTGAACGACAGGGGGCGATCTAAATGACAGAGCGCGATTCTCCGCAGGAGAGGCTTCGCCAACATTTTTTAGACGTCAAAAATCAGCTGTTTTAGCGGCCTGGTTAGTGTTGATTTCGAGCGGTCGCCTGCTGCTGGCGATAGCTGTCGGCCTTGATCTCGACAATGACGGCATGATGAACCAGTCGGTCAACGGCAGCAACGGTCATCATCGAGTCGGGAAAGATGCTGTTCCATTGGCTGAAGGGCTGATTGGCCGTAATCAGCAAGCTCTTGCGTTCATATCGGTGAGCAATCAGTTCAAA
>JBCCRZ010000210.1:0-9205 GCA_039200855.1 Cyanobacteria bacterium P01_D01_bin.44
GGCACTAAAACGGCAGGACTATGGGCGTGCGATCGCAATCTTTGAGGAACTCAGCCAGGCCAACATTCCCAAGGCCTATCAACTCAAAGCCCAGATGGGACTCGTCCGCACCTACGAAGCCCAACAGCAGTGGCAACAAGCTCTGGCGGTCTGCCAACCGCTCATCCAAAGCAGCAGCAGCCAGGTTCGAGACTGGGCTAACACTAAACAGCATGAGTTAACCCAAGCCCAGCAAGCCCCTACCTCCGACCTCAGCGGCTTTCAACCTTTAGACACAGGCTTTCAACCTTTAGAAGTAGCCCAGCCCAGCGAGGTTGACCACGTCCCAAGCCCATCAGCCAATATTGATGCCTCACTCGCTGAAATAGCCTATCCCTCAGCCGCTGAGTCAAACTATTCTAGCCCTGTTGCAGACAATCCTAACCAAGACTTAACTGACACGACACCCTCTGCAGAGCCCCTCCCACCCCAAGACATCGCCGATAACACATCAGCTCCCTCCCTATTTCACTACGAATCTCTCAATCAGAGCCTCAATGTCTCTGCTTCCACTACTTCTGATACCACTACCTCTGCTCCCACTACCTCTGCTCCCACTACCTTCCCTGCTCCCACTGACTCCTCTGCTACTACTACTTCCCCTGCCTCTACAGAAACCGAAAAGCCTAAGGAAACCGAGCAATCCACTGCCCTTACCCCCACCCGATGGCGGTATGCCGAACGGCTCAAGACAGGTCGCTCGCTCGGCAAAGTCAAGCAGGGCCGCCTATGGCTTGCCCAGGGGCTCACAGCACTCTTAACCTTTGGCTTACTCCGCTTCTTGCTAAACCTGAGCCTGCGCAGTTTCAATAGCTACTTACGGATGCTCGATCGGATTTTGCCTTTGGATATCAGACCGATCAGGGCCTTTGAGCAAAACCAAACTTGGCCCCTGCTGATCGTCCTGCTGGGCTTGGGCATCGCTGCGCCCTGGCTATGGGATTGGCTACTGCGGCTAACGGCAGACATGCGCCCTTTCTCAACCCGAGTCATGATCAAATCCAGTCCCGAGGCCGTCAAGGTGCTTCGGCAGGCTTGCCTCAAGCGCAACTGGCAATTTCCAACGCTGGGGCTTTTACCCACAGAGATACCGTTGATTTTTTCCTACGGCTGGCTACCGCGCTACGGTCGACTGATGGTCAGCCAGGGACTGCTCGATCAGCTCGAGGATGACGAAATCGCGACGCTGGTTGCCTATGAGATGAGCCACTGGCGACGCTGGGACTGGCCCCTGGTGTCACTACAAGGTCTGTTGCTGTATGGCTTCCACTGGCTGTACTGGCGGCTGGCCCTGTGGGGCAATAGACAACCGCCGATGGTGAAATTTGCAGCGGGTCTGGGGGCCAACCTGAGCTATGGGGTCTTTTGGCTAGTACAAAAAGCAGGCAGCTGGCTGAGTCGTCTGCGGACCTATTATTGCGATCGCGCCGCCGCCGAAACCACCGGTAACCCCAACGGACTGGTACGCGCCCTCGGCAAACTCACCCTGGCCCTCAACCATACCCTTGAAACCCAGGGCTATACCCCCCCCTTCGTAGAACGGCTTACCCTGCTATTGCCAACCCACGCCGCTGCCAGCCCAATGCCAACTGCCGCGCTACCCCAGCACTTTACCTGGGACATATTGAACCCATTCCGGAGCTGGCTATCTTGCAATCAGAGTCATCCTCCCCTAGGCGATCGCCTGCAGTTGCTCACCATGTATGCCCGCTACTGGAAGCTACCCCCTGAAATTGACTTCCAACCCTTGATTGATCGCTACGCGCCGAATAAATCCCAAAAAGGCAACGCGCTGAGTCTGTCGGAATGGAAAACCCTGCTGCTCCAAGGTGGCCCCTGGTTTGGCCTCGCCCTTGGGGGCCTGATTGGTCTTTTACTTTGGGGGATTGGGGCCGCTGCAGCCACCTTTCAATGGGCATTTGTAGACTGGCTCTACAAAGACCCCAGCGTGCTCAAAAGTGCCTTATTACTTGGTCTTGGTACTGGCATCTTATTGCGCATTAACGCACTTTTCCCAGACTTAGATCCCAATCTAGAGCCCACTGACACTCAGATCGCTGACTGGGCCATTGCCCCTGACCTTATCCCAGTGGATAGCCTTCGCGTAAAGCTATCTGGCCAGCTGCTTGGTCGCCCTGGCATTGCCAACTGGCTTGGACAAGAACTCTTGCTAAAAACCCCTCAAGGTTTGTTCAAGCTACACTTCTTCTCATTGCTTGGCACGATTGGCAATGGCCTCAAACTAGGCCCTCGCCCAGTGCAAGATCTCAATCAGCCCGCCCAAATTCTGGGATGGTTTCGAAGGGGGCAACAAATCTGGATCGACATCGACCAAATTAAGACCACCAACCAAATTATTCAGGCACAGCATCCCCTTTGGTCAGCAGCTATACTTGCTATCTCATTTATGGGGGGTCTTTGGATTTTGGCTCGAGGCTAAAAGATTGCACATCCCAAAAATAAATGCTAAGTTTTGTAACAGAGTTTGTCCCTTACTTTGCGGTTCTGGTTTTGAGGGCTGCCAAGGTCTAACTTAGGCCTCGAGTATTGGGTTCTCCTACTCTCAACACAGCAAATTAAACCAGCCCCTTAGGGCTGGTTTTACTTATGAATAGCCCGCTTAATCGATCCACCCAAATTTTCGCCTTTGTTTAATCTTCGCTTAATCGAAAATCCGCCTTTGATACTGGTGTCGCTCGTAGTGCCGTGATACCTTAGTAAGGTGAGTACATTAGGGTTAGCAAAGATAGCTCGCTTACCTGATTAGTGTCTGCTCACCTACTCAGGTTAATCACTTGCACAGCTAAACTCACATTGACTGAGATTACTTGCCCAGGTAGGTGTTAGAGATAGTCTTAGTTGGATAACAGCGTCAACTGGCCTAATATTTGGGCTTAATAATTAAACATCGCCCGATAGAGTTCCACGTTAGTAATTTCCCTTCTTGACTCCAACTAATCTAAGCATGTTGTCAATGGAGCATTGTCAATGGTTTGACAATGACAAGGTAGAAAAGAGATCGCGCGATGTTGAGTTTATCTAAAGTTTTGTTCCACTTTTGGCAGCTTGATAACTGATAGGCATAGCGTGATAGAGATATTAAAAAACGCCCATTAGATGTCAGTACCAGATTTCGCACGCAAGCTGTTTTTTCAACTATTGGGGTTTGCTTTTTAAAGTGTTTAATTTAGAGGTGTCTTAATGTCGATTCGTTTATACATTGGCAATTTGTCTAAGGACTTAGAGCGCCAAGATTTTGAGGCCGTGTTTGCAGAAGAATCAGAGGGCTTGGTTTCCGTCAAGCTGATTGCTGATCGCAAAACAGGTAAGTGCCGCGGCTTTGGTTTTGTCACCGTGAAGAGTGACGAAATTGCAGACGCCCTCGTCGAAAAATATAATGGCTACCTGTTACAAGACACCCCTATCAAGGTTGAGAAGGCGCTCCCTCGCAGCAAAGGGAGTGAAGAGGAAGCTGAGGCCAACGGTGGTAACCGACGGAGCAATAGGAAGGGTAGTCGCAAAGGTGGCAATAATGCCAGTCCTGACAGTGGACAGTCGGCGGCTCAGCCTGACCCAAGATGGGCCCAAGAGCTTGAAAAGCTCAAGGAATTGTTGGCAACTCAGACTACAGCTTCCTAAGTTTGCTTTGCCTGACCTTATTAGTTAATGGCTATTTAGAACCGTCAATGTCATTAAGCATTGGCGGTTTGGGCTTTCTTAATAGTCTTTCTTAACAATACAGTCTTCCTTAACAGTTTTTTGGGGTTAAGAAACACGGGCACGAATTAACGCACTGGGTAAGCACAGTACCTTGCCGATGGTAGGTACAAATGCCCGCCGATTGAAAACATCGTATTGGTTATCGACAATCACATCGAGAATTTTGCGATATAGCATTAACGCGGACCAGACTGGCCACCGAGCATCTGGATTGAGAACGCTGATGCCCTTCTCGGCTTCTCCGTAAAACTTAAGCGCTCGCTGAATCTGAAACCGCATCAGCGCCTGCCAACGTTCGTCAACAACGCCTTTCAACAAATCATCTTCGCTGTAGTTAAAGAGTGCTAAGTCTTCGAGGGGGATATAAATCCGCCCGCGACGGGCGTCTTCGCCCACATCTCTCAGGATATTGGTGAGCTGATTCGCGATGCCCAAAGCAATGGCCTGTTGGGTCGGGTTGGGCAGCGGATAATTGCGCGCCCAGGGCGCTGTGTTGTACTCGGGGTCTACTCCCATGACGATGGTAGACATTAGCCCTACTGTACCCGCGACCCGATAGCAGTAGAGTTTGAGCTCTTCAAATGTTTCGTACCGCGAGCGACTCAGGTCCATACGTTGACCCGAGATCATATCTCGAAATGGCTGCATATCAAGGGGAAACCGATCCAGCGTGTCTACCATAGCCACGTCAAGGTCGTCTAAGGGTTTACCCGCAAACACTGACTCTAGTTGAGACTCCCAATCATCAAGGGTGCTCTCGGTGGCCAGGTGGCCTTGGGGACCATCAATCAACTCATCGGTACGACGGCACCAAACATAGATCGCCCAAATGGCTCGCCGCTTTGCCTCAGACATGAGCAGCGTGCCCATGTAAAAGGTTTTAGAAAACTCAGCTGTAATCCGGCGACACCGTTCATAGGAGTCTTCGGTGGAAATAAGCGACTTGGTTGGAGAAGTAGGTAGCTGAAGCATTTATGCCTCCTAGGCAACGGCAAGCGCTGTCTTAGAAAGGGTTTCGGCATTACGCACAATAGCCTGAGCAGCAAGCTTGCCAGACAAAACGGCCCCTTCCATACTGCCGAGATAACGTTGCATTGTATAGCTACCCGCTAAAAAGAAGTTATTGATAGGCGTGGCTTGTAAAGGCTTATAGGCTTGACGCCCAGGGGACGCGGTATACACCGACCGGGGCGTTTTAACTACTTTATACTTCAGCAATTGGGCCGGGCTATCCGAATCAAAATGCTGAGGGAAGAGTTTTTTTAGCTCCACCAGAGTGGCCTCGACAATGTCTTCATCCGAACGGTCAATCCAATCTTTTGCCGGCGCTAACACTAACTCCAGCATAGACCGATTGGGGTCCGCATACTCACGACAAGCATTGCTCATGTCAGCATAGACACTCAACAAATCAGACCGAGAAAACAACAGATGGTCGATATCGGTTAGCTTGCGATCAAACCAAAGATGGAGATTGATGACAGGTACCCCCTCTAGCTCTTCCAAATTCTTAAAGAACTGGATGCTTCTCCAGGGTCGGGGTATCAGCACCTTCATCACATCAACTGACGTCGCTGAGACGTAGCAATCGGCTTTCAGGACCTGATCAGAGGCCCCATTAATCCCCCGAACAATAAAGTGTTGTACGGTGCCATCCTCATTGAGCACAATTTCTTTAAGGGGTGAATTAAGCCGGACATCGCCCCCGCCCTCGGTAACGTAATCGACGATGGGTTGACACAGGCGCTCGGTGGGAGAGCCATCTAAAAAGGCAATCTTAGACCCGTAGCGTTCCTGCAAAAATCGATTGAGGGCCGTCAAAATAATGGTGGCCGAGACATCCTCGGGGTTGATAAACGTCAGGGCTTTAGAGGCTGCAATAAACACATCGCTATTAACGCGATCGTCGATGCCATGGGCGCGTAGCCACTCTAGGAGGCTGTACTTATCCATGTCCTCAACGTATTGCTGACCGCGCACCACAGCCGGTAGCAGACCTACCGCAAATCGAGCTTTTTGCTCCCAACTCAGCATGTCATTGTTGCGAATGATCGACATGATCACATTAAAGGGAGCTGGGATGTCAGGTACATCAAACCGTGAAAGGGTACCGGGTTTTTCAGGCTGATTAAAAAGCAAGGTGTGCTTTTTCCACTGCAGGCGATCTTCAATCCCTAGCTCACCGAGAAGTTGCAGCATGTTGGGATACGCCCCAAAAAAAGCGTGCAGACCTGTTTCATACCAGTCGCCATCCTCGTCTTGCCACGCAGCTACCAACCCACCCAGCACATCTCGACTCTCTAGGACAATCGGTGTGTGACCGGCATCTACTAAGTACTTTGCACAGGCTAGACCTGCCAACCCTCCGCCTGCGATCGCAACCTGCATTCTTAACCCTCAAACAACCTTTTCATTATCTGATCTCAACGATCTCAACCATTATAAGTTTCAAACCGTTACACTTCGATACGAAAACTCAACTTTCGCCAAACTTCTTTTTGAGTTGCAGGCTAAAAGTTAGAGGTTAAATAAACATCACGCTATGATAATTAACCTGGCAATAGGCTTTAAGAATAGGCCGTCCTAGGGCGTCTTAACTGGGTAGATTGAGAGTTCAATGACTATGACATCGACAAATTTCGACTTTTTGCAGCAAACTGATCCTGAAATCACTGCCATTCTTGGCCGCGAACTGCAGCGCCAGCGAGACCATTTGGAACTCATCGCCAGCGAGAACTTTACCTCAGCAGCTGTGATGGCAGCTCAGGGCTCTGTCTTGACTAACAAATATGCAGAAGGCCTACCCAATAAACGCTATTACGGCGGTTGTGAGTTTGTTGACCAAGCCGAGCAGCTGGCCATTGATCGCATCAAAGCCTTATTTGGGGTCGATCATGCCAATGTACAGCCCCACTCTGGAGCCCAAGCAAACTTCGCCGTTTTTCTGGCCTTGTTGCAGCCCGGTGACACCATCATGGGCATGGATTTATCCCACGGCGGACACCTCACCCACGGTTCGCCCGTGAACTTTTCAGGGAAGTGGTTCAATGTTGTCCAGTATGGCGTCAGCCGCGAAACCGAGCAGCTGGATTTTGACGAAATCCGTGAAGTTGCCCTACAGCATAAGCCCAAGCTGATTATCTGCGGCTATTCTGCCTATCCCCGCACCATTCACTTCGATAAGTTTCGGGCCATTGCCGATGAGATCGGTGCTTACCTGATGGCTGACATTGCCCACATTGCTGGGCTCGTCGCCGCAGGTCTGCATCCTGATCCCATTCCCCACTGCGACGTGGTCACTACCACCACTCACAAAACCCTGCGAGGACCTCGAGGCGGGTTGATCATGACCCGCGACCCAGATCTGGGTAAAAAATTTGACAAAGCCGTTTTCCCCGGTAGCCAGGGTGGCCCCTTAGAACATGTGATTGCAGCCAAAGCGGTTGCCTTTGGCGAAGCCCTCAAACCCGATTTCAAAACCTATTCTGCCCAAGTGATTGCCAATGCCCAGACCCTGGCAGCCCAGCTTCAAAGCCGGGAGATTAAAGTCGTCTCCAACGGCACCGACAATCATTTAGTCCTGGTTGATTTGCGCTCGATTGGCATGACCGGCAAACAGGCCGACGCCCTGGTCAGTGAAGTCAATATCACCGCCAACAAAAATACGGTTCCCTTCGATCCAGAGTCTCCGTTTGTTACCAGCGGCCTGCGGCTCGGGACTCCTGCCATGACCACCCGCGGCATGGGCCAGCCAGAGTTTGTCGAAATTGCCAATATTATTGTCGATCGGCTGGTGAGTCCTGATGATAGTGAGGTGCGGGCAGACTGTCGACGTCGAGTTGCGGCTCTATGCGAGCGCTTTCCGCTGTATCCACATCTGAGTGTGGTGACCCCTGCGCTGGTGTAGCCAGTCTAGAAGGCACTGGGTCAAGAGACTAAACACCTCAGATGCCCGAGAAAAAAATGCTCTATGCAGAAAAGAACGGGTTATACTAACGCCGAATGGCTTGGTGCAGCCCAGTTCTGCATAGAGCTTTTGCATGTTGACAACCGGTTGGGGAGACTTAAATCAACTTCCCTGGGGCCTGTGAACAGTATCAATTGAGGTTAGAACGTGAGGCTAGAACGTCTTAAGAAATACGTTTTACAGCTTTCTGCCCAACGACATCCGTCACCCCCCGCCGATAAGACGCACCTGCAAAATCTGTTTCGCAGAAATGCATAAATAGTTTTTGCTCTATCACCGGATAGCTGCCCATCTAAACCGAAGACATTGATTGACAAAGCTGCATTTCCTGTTTAAGGTCTTTGCGAGCTTTGCTAACTTACATCCAGTGAAAAACCTTGAGTTTTTATCTGAAGACCCATTGTAAATCTGGGTGTCGCCAAGATTTGATGATATTTGTCGCTATCCCTTTACGACCCTAATGCCGTCTCAGCTTTACCCCCTACTGACCTTTACACTGTCAGCCCTGATTGTTTTGACCCTGACGCCGATTGTGCGCAAGCTAGGTCTCAGTAGCGGTCGCGTTGACATGCCGGGGGGGCGGAAAGTTCACAAAACGCCGATGGTCCGCTTGGGTGGCGTTTCAATTTTTATCGGGACGGTCATTGCGTTGCTGACCGTTTGGAGACTAGGTGGTTTTGTAGACATCCGGGGCAACCCTCTCAACCCAGTGGATGAATACGAAATTTGGGGTGTCACCATTGGCGGAGTCGCCTTCTTTTTAATCGGATTGATGGACGATTTATTTGGCCTGTCAGCTATCAGCCGTCTAATCATGCAAGCTATTGTGGCAGCTCTGGCCTGGCAAGTGGGTGTGAATATTGAGTTTTTATCCATCCCAGGGTTCGGCATTGTGCAGCTAGCTGACTATTGGGTAAGCTTGCCGATCACGGTAGTTTGGCTGGTGGGCATGGCCAATGCCATTAATTGGATTGATGGCCTGGATGGGTTAGCGGCTGGAGTCTCTGGTATTGCAGCCATTGTCATGATGGTAGTCGCGCTGTTTATGAACCAGCCTGCCGCCGCCCTGGTTGCTGCCGCCTTAGCCGGAGGAGCCCTGGGTTTCTTGCGATACAACTTTAACCCCGCTCAGATATTTATGGGCGATGGTGGAGCCTACTTTATGGGTTTCACCCTGGCGGGCGTTGGCGTCATTGGCTTGGTCAAAGGGGTGACGACAGCGGCAGTCTTGTTCCCCTCATTAGTGTTGATTTTAGCCGTGCCCATTTTAGATATGTCTGCGGTCATCCTAGCCCGTCTGCGCCGGGGGCTATCACCGTTTGTCGCCGATAAGCGACATTTGCACCATCGCCTTTTGAATGCAGGTCTCTCCCACCGGTTTACGGTGCTGTTTATCTATGCCTTAACTCTGTGGGCTGGGAGCTTGGCACTGGCGTTTTCAGGCATGCCCAGCGGTGTCATTTATGCCCTGGCTGCCAC
>JBCCRZ010000211.1:0-9159 GCA_039200855.1 Cyanobacteria bacterium P01_D01_bin.44
CTGCTTGTCTTGGTGTTTTTCGTGCACTACCAGCGCATCGGCGGGGTCCTCGCGCTCAGTGACACAGCCCAGCATTAGCCCCTCCGGCAGGCGTGTTGGCAAATCTTTGAGGGAATGCACCGCAAAGTCGATGCTGCCGTCGAGTATGCCGTCTTCAAGCTCTTGGGTAAATAGCCCCTTATCCCCAATTTTAGAGAGGGACACATCCAAGATTTTGTCCCCTTGGGTGTCCATCGTCTTGACCTCGAAGTTAATGTCAGGAAAATGCTTTTGCAGTTCCCCTTGCACCCAATGGGTTTGCACTAGAGCCAGCTGACTTTTACGAGAACCAATACAAATGGTGCGGGTGGCGACGTTTGACGACATGGTTAACAAAAAATTCACAGATTTTTAGATTACCGCAATACCGGAACCCTCAAGTGCAACCGCCCTCCACAGCCGTATATTTGCTACGTTGGTGGCTAACCCCTCCGTTCCCGACGATGGCTATGATGGGCAAGCCTCTTAGCTATCGTGACCGGCTGCGGCCTAATGTGAATTTCTGCAAATGAATGTGTACTTACGTTTACGAATGCGACGCCTAATGCGACTGAGTCAGGCGCTGCCGTTAAGGAGTCTGACCCGCCCCCTTGCCGGGATAGCCTGTCTGGCGATAGCCCTCTTGCTGACCCACCCCAGCTATGCCCAGCGGCTTGATCCGGTGGTTAGAGACGGGTTTCTCAACGACCCGCTCAGCGATAGCCCCCGCGATCCACTGCTGCCGGAGCCGGTGGTTGAGCGGGAGCTGAGTCCCCTGGAGCGCTATGAGCTAGAACAGGGCATGCTCAGGCTGGATCAAGAAGCCCAGGCGGCCCTGTTGGCAGGGGATGCGGAGACTGCCTTTATGAACTGGATGCGGTTGGTGCGGTTGCGCCGATTGTTTGGCACGGCGGCAGAGCTAGATGCGATCGCATATGTCAGTCAGCTTGCCTGGGATAATCAACGCTCCATCGAGATTCAACTGCTGACGCTTCGGCTGCGGGAGATCTGGGCCATGGCCCAGCCCCTGGCCGAAAAAGCCGATGGTGATTCGCAGGAGCCCAGCGAGCAGATTCAACTTGATGAACCCCAGGTGATGCAGGTGGCCAGCAGCTTTCAAACCCTGCGAGATCGGGATTTTGCGATCGCGCTGCAGCAGCATCTCGTCGAGCTGGCCGCAGCTCAAGGGGACGAAGACACTCGCCACCAGCGCCTGAGCGATCTGGGGGCCATGCAGCTCCAGTGGTTTTACTATGCAGAGGCCACCGAGCTATACGCACAGCTAGCCGCCACCGCCAAAGCAGATGACGACCCTGAACAGCAGATTTTTTTCCTCACCCAGCAGGCCTACAGCGCCCAGCAGGCCGAAGACTATGCCAGCGCGATCCCACCTCAGACCGAGCTGCTAGCACTCTATCGAGAGCTGGGACAGTCGGACCGAGAGCCTGCTTTGGAGATTGAGATCGCCCGCAACTATCGACGCCTCAATCAGTTCGAAGAAGCCTTAACTTACTATCGCATCGCCTATGCTACCGCTCAGCAGCTTGAGCAGTATGGCCACTCTGGCAACGTGCTCAGAGATCTGGGTGAGCTGTATCAGTCCCTTGATCGGCTGGATGATGCCCTCGAGATGTACACCCTACTAGTGCGGGTTGAGGAGCAATCCTATAACTACTACGGCATGATGCACGCCTACGATCAGCTCGGGCAAATTTATCGAACCCAGGGCAACTCAGACAACGCCCGGCAAGCCTTTGAAGCCGGGTTAAGATTGGCTCAACAACTGGATCACCAGCAGGCGTATTTTCGTGAACAGATTTTGACAGTGCAAACAGACATGATGTAGACGCGTAAAATTTTACGCGTCTACATCATTCAAATAATCGATGGCATAGCGGGCTGCAGCGAGGCTAATGCGGGCCTGCTCCATAGGCGACAGCGCTTCCCACTCGGCATCGCGCACGGATTGAATGGTGACGTCTAGAATTTCTTCTTGACCGCGCATGGAATAGGCCAGGGGGCGTGCCATCACCTGTAAGTCGGCGGTATCCCAGGCAGTTAAAGTCTCTTGCACACAGGCAATTAGCTGATCTGCCATCGGGCGACCGCTGGCCATGGCTTGCTGTACCTTGTCGCTAATCTGCTGAATCAAACCGGCAGATAGACGATTGGCAAACTTTTCGCGTAGCACCGCCTGGAGTGAGGCGGGGGCAAGGGACGGCGTCGCCCACATTGATTCGAGCTGGGTAGAAAGGGCTCGCCAGCCCTGGGCGGCGTCTGCTTCAGTAACGTCTAAGGCCTCCCCCGCCGCAGCCACCTCGTCGAGGTAAGCCTGAGCAGTGGGGTCAGTGGGCAGCCAGGGGTAGGGCTGCTTAGGGTCTAAAACGGTATGCAGCATTTCCGCATCTGCATTCGCCTTAGGTGATAAGGAAGGTCGTTGATTAGAGGAATTATTAGCCATAGGATTTACCCTTGCATGAGTTCATTCGAGCTGTGACAAGGGTTAAATACAGTCCCCTTTTGTCTGGTTCCGCAATACACAAGACTTTAAGCAGACTTTAAGCTAGATGGCGTACGTTCATACGACATGTCAGTACACTATGAGGCGGGACGGCTTTCAACCACAAACTCCAGCAGCCGACCCTCATTACTGCCAAACCGCAGCCGAGTCCCCGGATGGAGGGGGATTTCTTGACGATGAACCTGTCGCCAGCCATCAAGCCCTAAGTAAAACGTGCCATACCTGGAGAAATCACGCAAGAAATAAGTGGTTTCTGGATAACTGGAATCTCCCTGGGCGGTCATCCGTCGGTGATAGATTTCGGCATGTTTACTTGAGACCCAGGGTTCTGCGATCACCAAATCATTGTCCGGCAGGCGACCGATGCGCATCAGCCCGCCATAGATGGGCCAAACCTGTCCCTCACCCTCCATCTCGCGCATGGCAACCAGGGTCGGGCGGCTGCGCCCCGCGCCGGAATCGCCCGGCAACATTGTAATGTCGGTGGGCACGGCGCAGAGCAAATCGCCGTCAAAGTTAGGGTGCATGTATAGCACCGGCAAGGTCCAGGCGGGCTGGTTAAACTTGTAAAGGGTGAGCAGGTGCTGCCGTGCGATCGCAACCGCCATATCCACTGGCTTACGAGTTGCCAGGGTCTGGGTAAAGACCTGAATAAAACTCAGCGCCTCCTCGTCTGCAATCGAGTCCCGCATTGCCAGCACCGCTGGCACCCCGTGGTGCAGTAAGACCTCGGCCAGACTGCTGCGGGGAATGGCCTGCTGACCCGTGCGATCGGGCTGGGCTCCCCAACAGGTATTAAAAACTGCCAGCTTGACCTGACAACGGGTGAGTACCTGGGCCAGCTCTGTACCACTGAGGTTAGCATCTGTTTGCAGCGATAAAAAGCCCCCGTCCGGTCCAGGGACCCCGTGCCCCGCATAGAAAAAGACATTGTATTGCCCATTTTCTAAATGCCGACTTAGCTCAGCGGGGCTAGGCTGCAAGAGAATGTCTACCTGGCGCAGCACGGGCCGCTTTAGAGACGGTTCTTCGCGCTCTAACACCGCTTTTAGCAACGCCGCCTCTTTTTCGAGCTGTAGGGCCGACGCCGTCCCGGCTTCGTCATCATCCTGGCCCAGCACCAGCAATATTTTCAGCGCATTGTCGAGCCCCCAGTCGGTGAGCTGGTCTACGTCGATGGTGGTACGGCTAAACAGCAGCTGCTGGTTGAGGGCTATTGCCTGTCGCCCCGGCTGGGGTTGCATAATTTCCCAAGGCAAATTGATCAGCTCAGGATCTCGAATTTCGAGGCGCAAGCGCAGCATTGAGGACTGGCCAATGGCCATGCCATAACTATGGTCCAGGCTACTCTGCACTGGCCCGTCAAATAACCACTGCCACAGATTGACCCCCAAATGCTGCATCAAGCGACTGCTATAGCTGGTGGGCTGGGGTGGGGCTGACTCGTCATCCTCGACATCGGGCAGCTCTAACATAAACTGAGGGACGTAGGCCGATGACACGTGGGGGACATCGGGTAGTCCGCGTAGCGAAAACATCGACTGCCAGCTTTGCCAGGCCTGGGTGAGCGTATGATTCCAAATGCGGTCGTGGTGAACATGGCCACCTGGATAAGGCGACTTTACAACCCAGATAGCATAGTGCTCTGGATCCGCTGCTGTTAGCCGATCAAGCGCTATCCACAGACAGAGCGATTCTAAGGAAGACATACGTTACGCAGCAGATGTGTAGCAGAAGTCTAAGGGGCTGGCAGGGGTTAAATGAGCCTAATTTTGACACCCCACCAGCGCTGACGGGGGCGGGTTATCCGCAGTCTGAACCAGGGCTGATAGCTCGGCTTCCAAAACCCAGCCGACGTCACCGGGACTCAGTTCACCCTGGGAGCCAGTACCTGTTACAGGGCTAGGGGCAGCAGCCGTTGAGGCCTGACAGAGCCTCAGATGCACCCAGCGGGCTTGATCAGTCGCCTCTTGCTTACCCAAGATTTGAATTAGGCTACCCCTTCTGAGGCGACCCACAATCGTCTCAGACAGGGCTGGATTATCACTGTCAACCAGACGGGGGGACATATACAGCGGTAGGGGCAGTTCTGCCGAAGACTGGATATCCCGAACCCGTGCATAGGTACCGGGCTCCAGTGAAGCGGGCTGAGGCTCAGGGGCAGGCGGGGGGATCACCACTTCGGGCTCTGGAATAACTGGCGTGGCGGCCTCAAGGGGGGGCTCGAAGCCGCCACGCCAGAGATCGGTGAAGAAAAAGACTAGCAGCCCAGCCCCGATGCCCGATAACCCTAGAATGCCCAGTAGTAAAGGCCAAGGCGATGACTTTTGGGGCTTGAGCGGTCGCCTGAGAGTCGGGGCTAACACCGTTGGGGCCGGTGCAGCAGCGGCTGGAAGCTGATTTTTGAAGGTTTTGGGCTGGGTGATAACCGGCTGTAATTGGCTGGGGTCAGCGGCTGTGACCGCCACTTTGTGGGTAGCTGGTTGAGTAATCCGACTGCGAAGCAGGCTAATGGTGACATTGTCATGACCGTTGTAGGTATTCGCCAATTGGATCAAGGCGGCTGTACTGGCGGCTGGGGAGGTGCGGTCTTGCAGCACCGGGAGCAGCTCAGTTTGCCAAAATTGCTCGACTCGGTCGTTATCGCTCAGGCCATCTGAGCACAGTACAAACAAACAGTCTTCATCCAGAATCAGCCTTTGAACGTTGGGATACAAGGATTGCGAGGCATTCATGCCGAGGGCCTGCACCAGCGCCCCTGCCCCCGGATGATCGACCACTTCTCGATAAAATCCGTAGCCCAGCCGCACTTCTCGAGCGGCCACATCGTCATCTAAAGTGATTTGCCGACAGCTACGCTGCCCAATCCGATAGGCACGGCTATCGCCCACATGGCCAATGTAAAGCTGGGGTCCCAGGGCCAGCGCCATCACCAGGGTAGTGCCCATGCGATCGCGGGCCTGGCGAGCTTCTCGATCGTTTTGCTGCGAGATTTGATCGTTGGCTACACAGATGGCCTCTTCGATGGCCAGGGTGATCGCCACCGGATCCAGATCGGGCTGATCCAGGCGGGGCTTCAGATGGTCTTGAATTGCCTTAATCGCTAACCGGGAGGCCACGTCCCCACCCTGGTGCCCCCCGATTCCGTCACACACAATCACCAGCAGGGGGGGGGAGGTTGTATTGGGCGGCATCGGGTAAACCAAAGCGGTGCCGCTGTCGGGGTAGCAGGCGTCTTCGTTACGCTGACGCACTGGCCCCTGGTCGGTTTGTACCGCCATTTCGTAATGGATGCCCTGACTTCTCCCCAGGGTTGCGATCGCCGTGTCCAAAGCCGAAACCAACCTTTCAGCGGTGGCAAATTCTTGATTTCGTAACCTTTCACACAAAGCAACCAAATACTCACAAACTGCCTCATGGGCGGTTTCGGCAAGGGTTTGCCAGGCAGTCCCCAGGTCTGAGATGTCGGGGACACCCTGGGTATCTAACCGCAGCTCCATCAGTCGCACAATCGAGCCCTCTACCCGCAACAGCGGTAATGAGAGCAGGCTACCAACGACTTTTTCTGCCTCCAGCGGCTGCCATAGCTGGGCAATCTGCCACAACCAATTAAGCTGACGCAGCGGCCCGACCTTCTGCCACTGATCGGCCAGGGCAGGCAATAAGCTAGGCATCGAATTGCGCTCCGTCGGCGCAATGGCTCCATTTTCCAAGAGTAAAATTTCACTGCCCTCCCCCTGCAAGAGGGCATAAGGTCGCGGAATATGTAGAGAATGAGCCGATAAAGCCAGATAAGGTAAAACTGTTTCAGGAAACTCGGCTGGAGACTCCGGGATCAGACCCGGTTGGGTGTCTAAGACAACCTGATCGCGCTTGACCTCATAGCGACTAAACAGCCTGGTGCCAGGGTCGGCCTTAGAGAGCCCCACAGCCCATAAAAAATAGTGGGGAATCGGCGTACCACACACTGGACAGACAGTCGTTCCCTCTGGGCTTGGAGTTTGGCAGCTGAGGTTAGGGCAGTTAATCACAAATCTTCAATCCACAGTACGCAGAAAGGGCTTCCTGCTTACGAAGACGGCTGCTGATCTGAAACAACCCTGGGTAAGCCCATGCTGTAGTTCAGCACGCGACTCTTTAGGTTGTAACTGATCTGCCCCGATTGTAAGAGCCCCCTGACAAAGTGCTCAAGGTCAGAGCCAATGCGTCGCAGGTTATAGTCAGTCAGTTCTTCCCCCTCACAGGCATCCACCAGACGATCAAATTCGGCATATACCAACTGGATCCCCTCGTCCGTCCAATTAAACTCATTATCAGGATCGATATCAAGGGTTAGTTTGGTTTCACTGGGAATCAGCTCTTTTTCGTCTTCAATTTCCGCTGCAAAGATATGGACATGACGGGTGGTTGACTTTAGCAGCATCCGGATTGCTCACTCACTAATGAATTCACTGAATATTGTAAACGGTTCGGGGTGGGAGATGGGTAATGGGTAGTGGGTAGTGGGTAGTGGGTGGATCGGCTAATTGCGAATGTCTTGCACTGGGCACACAGCCATGAGGTTCCTACGATCTGCCCTTCCCCCTTACCTCCTCTGCTCCCTCTGCCTCTCTACCCTCTGCCCCTCTCTACCCTCCGCCCCCCATGGCCTTCCTCAAACTCCTCCTCATCCGCCACGCCCAATCCCTCGGCAATGCCGAAGCCCGTATGGAGGGACAGTCTTCAACGCCATTGACACCGCTCGGGCAACATCAAGCTCAGCAGCTCACTCGGTACCTTCAAAACCACGCTGAGCCACCGAGCCACTGCTACAGCAGTCCACTGCTGAGGGCAGTGCAAACAGCAAAAACCTTGATTGAGCCGTACCCAGGCTTGGCGATATCGCCGCTAGATAGCCTACAAGAGCTGCATCAAGGGATTTTTCAAGGGCTCACTTGGGCCGAAGCGACGGCTCGCCATCGCGATCTCTGCCGCCAATTAACCGGTACCTTGACCTACCGTCCTGTTCCTCAGGCAGAACCCCTGGCAGCGGCCTGGCAGCGGGCTCATCGCTGCGTTCATAATCTCAGAAATCATCAGGCCGGAGATGTGGTTTGGGCGATCTCCCACGGAGGCTTTATGCAGCATTTAATTGCGGCGATTTTGGGATGCGATCGCACCTGGAAACTCCCCATCGGCCATACCGCTATTTTCGAATTTTGGTTAGCCTTAAACCATGAAAATGGCACAGAGAGCTTGTTTAATCCTGAATGTTGGCAAATCAAGCAGTTTAATAATACGGACCATTTGGCGGATGATTTTTGATCCCCGCGCCCCATTTGAGCTTTAATTTATATACTTTAAGGCTGTTAACTCCTCTACTCACCGCTGGGGTGCCTGACTCTAACGGTTTTTCGGAGATTTTTTATGACCGACCCCGCCAACGATATTTTTGGTCAAGCTCGAGAAGGCAGCGTTGCTGCGATCATCCAGATTTTGAATGAGCGGCTGATGGATGCGGGCATCCGCACGCGGGCCGTCTTTGCCGACGGGATTTTGCAACTGCTGTGCGAAGCCCCCACCCCTGAGCAGTTAGATCAGCCCTCGGTGGTCGAGAAGATCCGCAAGCTGCTAGAAACCATTTCCCCACGGCGCATTTACAAGGTTAATATCAACAGCCGCATCGTTCGAGAGCAGCAGCTGCTGTGGCTCGAAGAAATCAACCGGGACCCAGAGCGCCATCTGCTATGGTCCGAGATGATTACCTTAAAACAGCCCCATTTTATTAAGCAACTGATTCGAGACCTCAAACCCCCCAGGCCCCGCCCTGTTTTCTCATCTGGCGTGTCAGAATCAGACCTCAGACAGCGTAAATCCTTTATGCGCGGCATTGTTGGAGGCGTGGGCGCGGCCATACTGCTGTTGCTGCTGACGGGATTATTCCTAAAAAATCGGCTTTCAGTCTCGGTCGACACCTCCGGGGGGCCAGCGGCGGTAGCGCCCCTGGCTGGTAATGCCTCGGAGACCGCTCCCGCCAACGAGAGTCTCGCTAACCCAGCCAATCCGTCAAATACACTGAGCCCACAAGCTACCGCCGGAGGCGCATCCAACGCCGCTCAACCCGCTGGTCAGGTGCCGATTCCTGAAGACTACGACGCCTTTGCAAAAGCTGTGCGGCTAGCTGAGCAAACCGCCGTCGAGGGCCAAAACGCTACCACCCCAGAGGAATGGTTACAGCTAGCCGCCCGCTGGCAGCAGGCTTCAGATCTGATGGCAGAAGTGCCGACTAGCGACAATCGCTATCAGCTGGCTCAAGACCGGGTTGAAGCGTATCAGGTCAATAGTGAAGTGCTCCTACAGAAAGCAGGGCAAGCTCAATAATAGAGTTTTGAATTTTGGGTTTTGAGTTGACACCGGGTGGTCTTGATACCCTTCGCCCTTTCCCCTTCCCCATCTAATCAATACTGACCCCACCGACCGTCTCCGCCTTGGGATTCGCCGCAACGGGGGCCTGCTTGATGGCTTGCGATCGCAACCGATGCTTTTGAAAATGGCTTTGCCAAGCTTGGGGCGCATTTAACGTTTCGCCACCGTGCTGGGTAATCCGGGTGCGAACCTGACACAGCACTGGCGTATTCACA
>JBCCRZ010000212.1:0-9145 GCA_039200855.1 Cyanobacteria bacterium P01_D01_bin.44
CTACCCATTGATGAAATTTTCCTGAGAGGATTAGAACTTAAACAGATTCAGAACATCCAACAGTGTCAATTTCCTATCGCCAGCTAACACCAAACCTCAGAAATCAGATTATCGCAGCCTTTAATAACGGAATGGAATGTCTTCAGATTACAGAAAACTTTGGCTTATCTAATCGCTCAGTGCGCCGAGTGTTAGCGGATGCTGGGATTAACTCTAAGCGACGAAATCGTTATACATTAAATGAGCACTATTTCGATAGTATCAACACGCCTGAAAAGGCATATTTGCTGGGCCTGATGGCAGCTGATGGATGCGTAACGACATCCAACTATGTTGTATTTGAATCCACTGAAAAATCCCTCACTACATTTGCCAAAACACAGCTTCAATATTCTGGCGAGTTACGAATCATTTATCCCAAGGGAGGATACGCACCGCACTATCGGATTAATTTCTCCTCGCAACAACTGGCCTCTGCGTTGATGCAGAAAGGCGTCATTGCAGGACGTATGGAATCAGGCATTTGTTACTTACCTGATGATCACTTTTTACCAGCTTATCTGCTCGGCTATTTCGATGGGGATGGATGTGCCTATTTCAATAAGCACCGTAGCGGTGGCAAGATTTGTATCGTTAGCTCGATGGAGTTTGCACAGCAGTTAGCCAATCGCTTAGGAATGGGTATTGTCTCGCAGCATCACCATCAAAAAGTCTATTACTGGACCATTTACCACAGAAACCATATTCAGAGGTTTTATAACCTGGTCTATCAATATCCTGGCTTAGGACTGGAGCGAAAACGTCAAAATATTGAAACAATTTTAGGGAGCTACAAACGTGGTTAAAGTTATTAGTCGTCAATCACTGGGTATTCAGCCTGTTTACGATATTGGCGTTGCTCAGGACCACAATTTTTTGACCCTAAATGGGTTAGTCGCCTCTAATTGCTTCAATAAAAGTCACTCAATGGCCTACGGCTATGTGACGTATCAAACCGCCTATCTCAAGGCTAACTACCCGGTAGAGTATATGGCGGCGCTGCTGACTGCCATCAGCGGCGATCAAGACAAAGTGCAAATCCACATTGCCAACTGCGTCAGCATGGGGATTGAGGTTTTACCCCCCAACGTTAACCGCTCGGGTGTGGACTTTACCCCAGAGGGCAAGAGTATTTTGTTTGGCCTCTCAGCGGTGCGCAATGTGGGTTTAGGGGCGATTGAAGCCTTGATCGAGTCTCGGACGAAGGACGGTCCCTTTAAAAACCTGGCAGATTTGTGCGATCGCATCGACCTGCGCGCCGTCAACCGCCGTGCCTTAGAAGCCCTGATCCACTCTGGAGCCCTAGATAGCCTCGACAACAACCGTCGCCAGCTGATCGCCGATCTAGAATTTGTCATTGACTGGGCTCAGTCCCGAGCCAAAGATCGTGAGATCGGCCAGGGTAATCTCTTTGACATGCTGGGCGGCAGTTCTACCGAAAGCCCCGACAGTGGCCCTAGCAACGCCTATGAAGCCGCCCCCAAAGCCCCACCCACAGATGACTTTGACCCCCAAGAGCGACTCCGTCTGGAGAAAGAAATCCTGGGCTTTTATATCTCAGACCATCCCCTCAAATCAGTGCAGCGCCCCGCTCGCATTCTCGCCCCCATCAGCATTGGTGAACTGGGAGAACACCCTGAGAAAATCACCCTCAGCGCCATTGTCATGCTCAGCAGCGTTAAACCTATCGTCACCAAAAAAGGCGATCGCATGGCCATTGTACAAATCGAAGATCTCAGTGGTCATGCCGAGGGTGTCGTGTTTCCTAGGTCCTTTGAGCGCATTGGCCAATACATCCAGGCCGATGCCCGCCTGATGATTTGGGGCAAAGCCGACCGCCGTGACGACCAGGTGCAATTTATCATCGATGACGCCGAACCGATTGAAGATGTGCGGCTAGTCACAGTAGAGCTACCCCCCACCATCGCCGGAGACATCGAGCAGCAGTATCGCCTCCGCAATGTGATTCAAAACCAACAAGGGGAAGACAAACGTGAAGCCAAAGTCCCCGTCATTGCGATGATTACTCTCCAAGGACAGCGCCAGGCCGTCAGACTCGGAGCCCAGTTTCGCGTTAAAGATTCCGAAGCCGCTGTTGCTGCCTTGACCGCAGCTGACTTTAAAGCTCGGTCAGCGCCACTGGTGAGCGCCTAATGGGCGATTTTTAGACCTGCCCAGATCTCTTGTTGCTGCCCTTATAATTTAAAGCTTCATTCAATTTGCCCGAAAATGCTTGCAACCAGTTAGGATAGCCATTACTCAAATGAGTCAAGTGAGCATAACCTTGTATGAAACGGCGTCAGCAACGATTTTTAACCCTTTTCCTAGGCGGTGTATGCCTGGGTGCCCCGCTAGGGGGTCAGGCATTGGCCAGGTCAATCGCCTCTGTAGAGACGATCCAACCGCTACAAATTGCCCAGAGCTACACCGACTTAATCGCCAACGCCCTGTTTCAACACTACGCCCTGGGGCAACCGGCCCCAAACATGACAGCCGGGGTTTCAGCCCAGCAAGCCGGTCAGCTGCAAGTGGGGTTTGTCCGTCGTCTGAGAGCAGATTTAGGCCCTGTCGTCGGCTTTAAGGCGGCGTTGACCAACCCAACCGCCCAAGAACAGTTTGGGGTTAACCATCCTCTCTATGGTTTTTTACTCGAAGAGATGATGCTAGAGAGTGGCGATAGTCTGCCCCTCAAGTTTGGAGCCAGACCCGTTGCTGAGGGTGACCTGATGGTGCGCGTTAGCAGCGAGTCTATTAACACCGCCACCACCGATGCAGACCTCTTAGCCAGTCTGGATGCCGTCATCCCCTTCATGGAACTGCCGGATTTATTCTACGCAGAAAACGCGATTGTGGATGCCACCGCCCTGGTTGCCATCAATGCTGGTACCCGTTACGGCGTTATGGGAGCTCCCATAGACTTAGAAGCAACCGAAGCCTGGATGACTCGCTTGGGCCAAGTCCAGGTGCGATTAATCAATGACGCGGGGCAAACCATCGCCTCGGGGGACAGTACCGAGCTGATGGGGCACCCCATCAGCTCGGTACGCTGGCTGCGGGATACTTTGATTGCACAAGGGGTCACATTGCAGCCGGGTGACTTGCTGTCTTTGGGGGCAATCACCCCGCCGGTCCCGGTTGAGGAGGGCCGCTTAAAAGCTCGCTACTACGGTTTGGCCCCTGATAGGGCTCCAGGAGATGCTTTGGAGATATCGGTTAAGCTAAAAGAGTAACCCAAGGCTATCACCTCAAATACGCTGCGATCGCACCCGCAATCGTTTCATTGCCCCGCTTATCCAATGGCTCAGCCCGACGAGGAGACAGCAAAGGCTGATCCAAAAATGACCAGTCCCCTGAGAAAAAGGCATCGGCGTCTAAAATCTGATGGCGGGCATCGTCTTGCATACCCTCTAGCAGCAGCGCCGCCTCGGCAAAGCCCTGACGCGGCAGCGTCACCAGGCCACGCTCCAATCGGCAGGCTTCTGAGAAGGTACTGTAGCCTGGTTTTGAGACGACGCGATCGCAAATTGGCATAAAATCCACCGGGCGCAGGCTGCGATCGTTCACTTTGAATAGGTTAGGCACGTCAGGAGCCTGACGGTCAAAGGTAATAAACTGCCAGTCGGCAAACTCAGTAATGGCTTTGTAGGGAATCTGGGCTAACCCTAGCCCACCAAAGGTCAGCAGTACCGTTTTCTCAGCCGGGGCGGTGAACCCATAGCGAGCCCGCAGCTGGTCTACCGAGAAGCGAGGCGTGCCGCCAGTCAAACCGACATCGATGATGTTTGGAAACGCCGCCATCGGTTCGTGGAAGGGGAGGCGGAATATGCGATCGCACTGACTAAAGCACGCCGCAATCCAATCTGCGATCGCCTCAAATTCGCCTCCCCAGGGTCGATAGATAAAATCCCAGCCAAAATTACTCATCATCCAACAGGGAATCCCTGCCGCTTTAGCCAATACCGTCGCCAGAGGCGGGATATCGGCCAAAATCAGATCAACCCCGGCTTGCCGTATAAATTCAATTTCATCGGTCAGAATGTCATCCTGGTTGGCCCGTATCCACTGCAATTTTTCTAAAGTAGCCGCCTTATCCATGGTCAGGCTATCGCTTTGCAAAACCCCAATGTCAAACTGCTTAGCTCGATACTCATAGCCAGGGACCAAATAAGACTCTAACAACCAGGTCGGCGCAGTTGTTGCCACAATCAACCGCAGTTCAGGGAGCTGGCGCTGCAGGGTCGCTGCCACCGAAGCCGCCCGCGTCGCATGACCAAAACCATGATTTGTAATCGCCAAATAAAGCGTAGGGGGATGAGACATAGAAAACATCAATAGCTGGATAAATAAGAGAGCTACTCAGCAAAAATCACGAGTAGCGGCATCATTCTAACCTCACAAAAAAGCCCGCCGATTTGATTCGACAGGCTTTAAATGAGAAACCGAGTTAATCAACCAGTGGCCTATAGCTGAGGCACAAACTGCTCTTTCTCAGGCACAGCCGTGTACTCTGCCACAATCTGACGTAGCTCATCGCCGTCGATGGTCTCTTTATCAATCAGCAGATCCACCAGGCGGTCAATCACCTCACGGTTTTCCTCCATGAGTCGCTTAGCGTCGTCGTAGCATTTGTCGACAATGGTGCGCACCTGAGCATCGATGCCAATGGCCACCTCCTCAGAATATTCGGAGCGAGACATCCAATCGCCACCCAAGAACACCTCACCTTGCGGATTTTCGAGCGATAGCGGCCCCAGGTCAGACATACCAAACCGGGTCACCATTTGCCGCGCCATCGAGGTCACTTGCTGGAGGTCGTTACCCGCCCCCGTGGTCACCTCTGCATCACCAAAGATGATGTCCTCAGCGGCGCGACCGCCCAGAGCCCCCGTGATGCGGGCCAGCAGCTGTGCCCGAGAGATCAGCATTTGCTCTTCGCTGGGGGTAAACCAGGTTAAGCCTTGGGCTTGCCCCCGTGGGATCAGGGTCACCTTTTGCACAGGGTCATGGGCTTTGACTAGGGTGCCGACGATGGCGTGACCAATCTCGTGATACGCAATCAGACGCTTGCTTTTGCCGTCCACTAGAGGGGTGCCCTCCATGCCAGCAACCACCCGATCAACCGCGTCGTCAATCTCCCGCATAGTTATGGCATCTTTGCGACGGCGGGCGGTCAAAATAGCCGCTTCATTCAGTAAGTTTGCCAAATCTGCGCCAGTGAAACCGGGGGTGCGACGGGCAATCGTCTCTAAAGAAATCTCATCCCCCAGCTTTTTGTTACGGGCATGAACCTCAAGCACCTCAATCCGGCCTTTAACATCGGGCGGATCGACCATCACCTGACGGTCAAAGCGACCCGGTCGTAACAGCGCCGAATCCAGCACATCTACCCGGTTGGTCGCTGCGATGATGATAATGCCTGTATTGCCCTCAAAGCCATCCATCTCGGTAAGCAGCTGGTTGAGGGTTTGCTCACGCTCATCATTACCACCGCCGATGCCAGCGCCCCGCTGACGACCAACTGCATCAATCTCGTCGATAAAGATGATGCAAGGTGCGTTCTCCTTTGCTTTCTTAAACAGATCGCGAACTCGGGAAGCTCCAACCCCAACAAACATTTCTACAAACTCAGAGCCAGAGATGCTGAAAAAGGGAACCCCTGCCTCACCCGCAATCGCTTTAGCCAGGAGGGTCTTACCTGTTCCTGGTGGCCCTACTAACATGACCCCCTTGGGAATCCGTGCGCCGACCGCGGTGAACCGCTCAGGTTTTTTCAAGAAGGTAACGACCTCTTGCAGCTCTTCCTTAGCTTCGTCAATCCCGGCCACGTCATCAAACATGACGCCGGTTTTAGCCTCCATCATGAAGCGTGCCTTGGACTTACCAAAGTTCATCGCCTGGCCAGGGCCACCGCCCACACCGTTAGAGCGGCGAAATAGGAAAAAGAGGCCAGCGATCAGCAAGAACGGAAACAGCAAATTGCCCAAGATGCCCACAATCGCACCGTCGTTGCGCGGCGGATGGGAATCTAAGCTAATGTCGGAGGTCCGCAGGCGCTCCACGAGCTCAGGGGCTTCACCCGGCAAGTCAACTCGCCAGCGCATTACCCGATCATCAATTTGGGGGTCAACTGCTTCGATGATGGCAGTGCGACCTCCATCGTACAGATCAACTGCGGTAACCCGTCCTGCATCTAAATAATCCAAGAATCGTCCGTAGGTCATGCGGGTATTGGCAGCATTGCGCCCCATATCAGTAGGATTCCCGCCCATGGAGCCTTGCCAGAAAAAGAACCCAATCAATAGGGCAGGCAAGGCCCACAATAAAACGACTCTCCAAGAAAGTTTCATAACTCGGTGGCCTCGTGTTTAACAACCCTCACCGCCTTGATCAACCAAGATACGGCAAGTGAATAGTCTAAGCGTCTTTTACTAACGGTAGCTCTGATTGAAATAAGCGGATAAAAAGCAACTCGCGTAGAGTGCAATGGGGCAGCTCCCCTATGAAGAGCCGCAACCCGCTTAAGTTTCTTTGAACTTTTATGAGACTAATCTTTACTAAATTTAACGTAATTTCAGAGAACAGATCAATTATCGTGCTGGGAATATGCCAAAAGCCCCAGAAAATAAGGATTTTAGATTTTGGATTGGGGATTTTGGATTGATGGATATGCTCAGGGGTAGCAATCACCTCACAGACGGCTCCTCCTCCAAAATCCAAAATCTAAAATCTAAAATTAAGCGGCTTTACCCACCGCGATCGCAGCTGCCAACCGGCCTATATCAAATCCGCGCTCGTGCAAAATCACCCAGGATTCTGCCAGGTCAGGGCCTTGCATATCGCCCATCAATGCAGCGCGTAGCGATCTCATAATCAGACCTTTCTTGACGCCCAAAGCCTTAGTAACTTGAGCGATCAAGGCCTTCGTATCATCCACCGTGGCAAAGCTTTCACTCGCCTTTAGGGCATCGAGCACTGCCTGCATAGCATCGGCAACCCCCTCTTTGCGAAGCTGATCTTGGGCCGCTTCGCTAAAGTCCATCATGGGGGTAAAGAAAAAGTGGCTGAGCTCGACGCAATCTTTCAGGCGAGTTAGACTCGGCCCGACCATAGCTGCCAGCTTCAGCAGCCAGGATCGGTCGGCATCGAGGTCAAACCCATACCCTGCTTCTGCTAAGAACGGCGCGATCATCGGCAGCAGTTCATCTGCCGGTTTTGCGTGCAGATATTGACTGTTGATCCAGTCGAGTTTATCCCAGTCAAACTTAGCGCCGGCTTTATTGACCCGATCAAAGCTAAATACCTTGGCTGCTTCGTCTAGGGTAAATAGCTCCTGAGCGTCCGGGGCCGACCAGCCCAGGAGCGTCATATAGTTAGCCAAGGCTTCCGGCGTGAACCCCATTTCTTGAAAATCAGAAATAGAGGTCACTCCGTCGCGCTTGGATAGCTTGGCCCCTTTCGGATTCAGAATCAGGGGCGTATGGCCAAACGTCGGTACCGGAGCCCCTAGCGCCTCATAGAGCAAAATCTGCTTAGGTGTATTGCCCACATGGTCTTCCCCCCGAATCACGTGGGTAATCGCCATGTCGATATCATCCACGACCACCACAAAGTTGTAGAGAGGTGGGCCAATTTCATCGCTGGGGGCCGCTCGGGCAATCACCATATCGCCGCCGAGGTCACGGCCTTTCCAATTGACCGCGCCTCGCACCAGGTCATTCCAGATGATTTCACGCCCATTTTCGATTTTGAAGCGAATCACAGCAGGGCGACCTTGTGCCTGAAACTCAGCGATTTGCTCCGGGGTTAAATCACGATGCTGATTGTTATAGCGAGGCGCTTCTCCACGGGCCTTTTGCTTGCTGCGCATGGCGTCTAGTTCTTCTGGGGTTTCGTAGGCGCGATAGGCCAACCCCTTATCCAATAGCGCCTGGATTTTGGGACGGTACAGCTCAGTCCGCTCGGTTTGGTAGAAAGGCCCTTCATCCCAGTTCAGGCCCAACCACTTGAACCCATCCATGATGTTCTGGGTGTATTCCGGCTTGGAGCGCTCTAGATCGGTGTCTTCGATTCTCAAAATAAACTGACCGCCCTGGCTACGGGCATACAACCAGTTAAAGACCGCTGTTCTGGCGGTACCGATATGGAGGTTGCCAGTGGGGCTGGGCGCAATCCGAACACGAACAGACATAGGCTTTAAAAGTCAAAAAAGATGAAGTCGGCAGGATGAATAGGTGCAGTCTATTAGCGTACTACAGGACCATAGAATCCCACATCAAACTAGAACTACGGCAATTACCTATCATTGTTTTGATAGAAATCATAGATTTCGTTAACCAGGCCAAACCTTCATCGCAAACTTGACCATCTGACGCACCGCATCCGGCTTCTTTTGTGCCCGCGCTAACACAGCCATGCCTTGAATCACCCCGTTATAAAACTGTGCCAGGCCGCGAATATCGGTTTGGGCGGGCAGGTCTCCGTCCGTGAGGGCTCGCTGTAGCCGCTGGTAAATCATCGCTTCGTTTTGATCGTGGAGGTGACGGATGCGATCACAAATCTCCCCCTGACATGGCTGACAATCTACTGAGCTATTCACAATCAAGCAGCCCAGGCCATCTGAGGTGATGTGATACTCGGCAATTTGCGCTAGGAAAGCCGCGATCGCGTTTTGACCGTTGGGCTCCTCTTCCAGGGCCGCTTGAGAACCTTGAACAGACTGTGATCGATACCGTTCGAGGACTTTCAGAAAAAGCGCCTCTTTATTCCCAAACGCAGCATACAAGCTAGGCCGCTGAATCCCCATCGCCTGGGTCAGATCCTCCAGGGTAGTGGCCTCGTAGCCTTTGACATAAAACACCTGGACAGCCTGGTCTAGCGCAGCCTGAATATTAAATTCTCGGGGTCGCCCTGTCTTTTTCACAGCTGATTTTAAATTCCAGGCTTGACTTTTATACTTTACGGTACATAATAGTTTTATATCAAACGGTACAAAAGTCCGAGTTCAGACTTTCACCTATTCACACCAAGGAGACCGTTCAATGGCAGACCTCACCGGGAAAAAAGCTTTAGTAACGGGTGGCAGTCGAGGGATTGGGGCCGCGATCGC
>JBCCRZ010000213.1:0-9087 GCA_039200855.1 Cyanobacteria bacterium P01_D01_bin.44
AAAGAAGGCAGCAATATACTCAAGCCCGGGTGGATAAAGCAATAACGCCCGCTCTCCCGATGGAGCCATTAACTGCAAGCGGGTCGCAATGATTTGGGCTCGTTGGTCAAGTTCTTGATAGGTGAGGGTTTCTGCCTGAGTTTCGCCATCTTGCAAGAAAGTGTATGCAACTTGACTGGCTTGATGGCCTGCACGAAACCGTAGCAAGTCAATCAAGGTTGAGAACTGATTTGATAGGGTTGGCGTCTGTGCAAACGTGAGCGTCATCTCGGCAAGATAATTGATATTAGATGGACAAAATAGGAGAAATTTCTGGTGTGAGGGTATTGACCCCAAGGGGAGCGTAAGCTATGGCTATAGAGAGCTTGGCTTATGCACCTTTTATAACGGTGCCGGATATCAGGTGGCTGAATAACTCAGTTTTTTTCTCATTGAGCGCTAATTTGAGTGAGATTAAAATTTCGCCAACGCTTATATGAACTGACTTTTAGTCCATTCTTGGCGATCTCTCAGCTTTAGCTTTTGGTTTACTCAGTCACTCACGGTTACTCAAAAACATCCCATCCTCAGCCTGGAGGGGCTAGCACATTTTTGACTGAGTGAACGCTCAGTTTTTGTTTCAGTTACTTAATTTTGCGAGCTTTCTACAGAATGAGAATTTAATAAGTTCTATAATTTGGCCTTTTGCAAATCAGTCAATCAGGGGCGAAGGTGCAATGTGCTAGCCTTCGCCCCTGATTGACTGACCCAACTTTGAGCTTGGCGGTTGCTAACCGCTCCTACCGATCTGAACAAACTGAGCGGCCTGACTGACTTGTGCTGCCTCAAGCGTCAAACAATAGCCAGGCTAAACCGTCGCTGCGAAGCGTAGATGCCTGTCTTCAAAGATCTGTCTGGCAGTATCCCGCGTCTCTATCGGGGGTGCCTCATCGTTACCCATGGGGTCCTGCGGCAACGCAGCTTGATTGGGTCGGGCCAGCTCATCTTGCCCTAGAGAGACGTGTCTCCCTTTTGCTAAAATATCGGTTACGGAGATAATCCCCAATATCTCATGGTGCTCAATCACTGGAGCCCGATGAATCTTATCTGCTGCGAGTAATTGGGCGGCTGCCTGCACCGTTACACCGACCGGCACCTGGATGCAGGGCTGTCGCATAATACTGCACACCCGGACATGGGCGGGGTCATCGCCCTGGGCAATCACCCGGTAAACAATGTCTTTTTCGGTCAAAATACCAAAGGAGCCCTCGGCGTGGCATTTATCGATGATTAGCGATCGCACCCCCTTGGCGTGCATCAGCTCGATCGCACTCTCAACCGTAGCCGAGCTGCGAATCATCACCACGGGTCGGGTCATAATGTCTTTAACAGTTAACATGGCGAACCTCCTAACAAAATCATCCCTCTGACCCAAACATGGCTCAAGCCCGGTTGCCCAACATCTGGATTCTGAAGGCGTTTTACTTTTAAACCACAAGTGTGAGGACTTTATGAGGCGGCTCAGCCGTTTATTTTCACAAAGTCCTCATATTTGAGACCTAGGTTTAAAGCGCAGCAAGATTAGCATCTAGCGTAAGCCCGCAGGAGGCTATGATGGAACACTTCGACTATGTCATTTTAGGCGCAGGTCTGGGGGGATTATCCGCCGCTGCCTGTCTGACCCGCCAAGGTCATCGAGTTGCTGTCCTGGAGCAGCATTATCTGCCAGGGGGGTGTTGCCATACGTTTGACTATGGCAATTATTCTTTCTGTGCAGATGTTCACTACATTTATCAATGTGGCAAAGGCCAGACAGTAGATCGATTTCTCGATTACATTGAGCGAGAGGTTCCCTTTAACGCCTTAGATCCAGACTGTATTGATCGCGTTGTCACCCCAGACGTCGATTTTTGCATTCCTCTGGGCTGGGAAACCTTTCGCAATCGCTTGTTGACGACGTTTCCGGATGAAGCCACCGCCATTAATCTCTACTGTGACGAGATTAAGCACCTGTACCAAGAAATTGTCGCCCTCGGTAAAGAGATCCATTGGTATGACCGAAAGTGGTCTGATTGGCTAAAACTGCCCAAATATTGGCATCTGTTTGCAAACCGGAGGCATACCCTGCAAGATCTCTATGACCAGATAGGTTTGTCTCCTAAACTTCAAGATTTACTGGCGGGCCAGAGTGGAGACTATGCCTTGCCGCCTAAAGACATCTCCCTGATCACCCATACCAGTTTGGTGTCAGACTATGCCGCCGGGGCCTATTACCCTCAACATCACTTTAAACATCTCGTAGATACCATTGTCGAAGCCATCACGGCGGGGGGCGGGCTGGTGCAGCTCTCTACCCCCGTCGCCCATATAGAGGTTCGCGATCGCAAAGTCCAGCGGGTGATCGCGGACGGTGCCTCCTATCAGGCTGACAAGGCCTACATCAGTGATTTAGACCCCAAACGCACCGTCGCCCTCATGCACGCGGAGCGGGCTTTAAGTCCTCACGAATACCATCGCCTGACCGATTATGAATACTCGATCAGCGCCTTTAACATTTATCTCGGGCTTGATGAGCGATTTGCCCCAACCCGCTATGGCCTCGGCAATTGGAATATCTGGTACTACCCCCATGGAAATCTCAATCGGGCCTATCAGCAACAGCTTGAGGGCAATTTAAACCATCCCTGGATTTTCTTGTCTTGCCCCACCTTAAAATCGACCGCGCCCGGCATGGCTCCAGCTGGTCACCATGTGCTGGAAATTGCCACCGTCTGCCCCTATGAGCCGTTTAAGGAACTCTACGAGACAGATCGCAAAGCCTATAAAGCCAAAAAGCGCGAAGTCTATCAATCGGTCATGGAGAGCGTTCGAGATTTAATCCCCGATGTCGATGCCTACACTCGCATGAAACTCTACGGCACCCCAACCACCAGTGAGTATTTCCTGGGTCAGCCCGAGGGCAACATCTACGGGGCTAATTTAATCCCTCGTCAGGTGGGCCTGGGGCGGTTGGGCTATCGCACAGAGTTACCCAATCTCTTCTTGGTGGGGGCAAGTGCGGGCTATCCGAGCGTGCCGGGGGTGATCAGCAATGGCATGAATGTGGTGGAGATGCTCACAGGGCAGAGGGTCTATAAGCAGGATGTTGGGATGAGCCAGAAGGTTTTGGTGGGGATAGGAGATAGGAGATAGGTTTGTATTCCCCTCGTAAAGCGCTAGACTAGCTGGCAACCAGGTTAACGTAGGGGTTGGACTAAAAGGTGGCTCAAATTTCGCCTGCTGAACTGCTCAAGGCTTTGTTTGACGCGGCTGTGCAAGCAGCCATGCCCCAGTATCGCATCGCCCCCTATCTGCCCCCCAAACCCACGGGGAGAACGGTGGTGGTTGGGGTGGGTAAATCAGCGGCGGCGATGGCAAAAGCCGTGGAGGAGGCCTGGGATGGTGAGCTTGAGGGGCTGGTGATTACTCGCTACGGCCATCAGGTGCCCACCGCCCAGGTTGAAGTTGTTGAGGCGGGCCATCCCGTCCCCGATGGCAACGGGGTTCAGGCCGCCCAGCGGATTTTTGATTTGGTCGCCCCCCTCACAGCAGACGATTTGGTGCTATGTCTGATTTCAGGCGGCGGCACCTCTCTGTTTACCCTACCTCCCCAAGGATTGACCCTGGAGGAGGTGGCCGATGTCAGTGTCCAGCTGTTACGGTCCGGCGCGAATATTACCGAAATGAATGCGGTGCGGAAGAGTTTGTCGCGCTCAAGTGGCGGACGACTGGCGGCGGCGGCTTACCCAGCTCAGGTGGTTGCGTTAATCATTTCAGACGTGCCTGGGGATGATCTAAGCGTGATTGCCTCTGGCCCAACGGTGGGAGATACGGTCACTGCCCAGGATGCCCTCGAGATTTTAGAACGCTATGGGGTGCAGGCCTCCGCTGAGATCATTCAATATCTCGAACAAGATCCGAACCCTGTTATTCAACCCAGCGACCCCAGACTACAACACACCCAAAATAATCTCATCGCTACCCCTCAACAATCCCTGGAAGCCGCCGCCCAGCTTGCTCAAGCCCATGGCTACGCGTCTGTGATCTTGGGTGACTCAATCGAAGGAGAGGCCAAAGACGTTGGCATTGTCCATGGGGGGATTGCCAAACAGGTACGCCGCCACCAACAGCCGCTGTCACCTCCCTGTGTCATCTTCTCCGGGGGAGAAACCACAGTCACCGTCAGCGGGAAAGGTGGGAAAGGCGGACGCAATAGCGAATTCCTATTATCTCTGGCCGTGGCGCTGGAGGGGCTATCGGGGGTTTATGCGATCGCATGTGACACCGATGGCATAGACGGCAGCGAAGATAATGCCGGAGCCTTGATCACGCCGGATACGTTAAAGCAGGGCACCGAAGCAGGGTTAAGAGCATCGCAGTTTTTAGAAGCCCACGACAGCTACCGCTTTTTCGCCGCGCTGGATGCCCTGGTGATGACCGGGCCGACCTTGACCAATGTGAATGATTTTCGAGCGATTTTGATTGAGTAGAGAGTGGGTGAGGGGGTGAGTAGGTGAGTGGGTGAGGGGGTGAGAGGGTGAGCCGAAGCGTTTCCCGTTTTTAATAGCCCAGACCAGACCAGGCTTCAAGGATAACCTGCAAGCCAACGGGCAAATCTTCCTCGGCAGCGGTATATTCAACGCTGACCCCAGGGGCGATCAGTGTCACGAAACCCTCCATTGTGAAACCTTGGTCTTCATTAGAGTACTCCATTTGATTGAGATTGGAAAAATTCTGTTGTCGCAACAGCCTTTCAAATGCAGCGGCGTCTTCTGGAGATATCTGACTCGAAGAGAGCACCTCTGAGGCAGCCCTATTGCCTGGATCGAGGCTGATTTGCTCACTGCTGAGGGTGCCATCTGCTGTCAGCGTTGTGATATATAGATGTTCTGAAAGATAATCGTGCGCTTTTGTTTGAAAAATGACTCCAGGGGCGAGCTCCTCCGGGGGGGCTGAGGCGCGGCGAAACCAGCTGCCAACGCGACCTGCTGTGTCGCTAGCGGTCGTGTTTTGAACAATTTGTGTGGCATCTTCGTTCAGATGATATACCCATTCTCTTTGAAATTCTCGATGGTCGGGCCAGCTGTCTCTTTGTAGGTTGCCAATGCCCTCTTTTGGCCCATCGTTAACCAGTACTCGAAACCCTGGAATCGCTTCTTGGGTACATACTGTGTCGGGTTCGGCAATACCCAGGCAGCCATCCCAGGTGGCTGCCTGCACTTCTAGAATTTGCAGGCTCTCTATGGGTTGCTGAACTTGTTGTGAAACGGTTTCGAGTAGTGTTTGGCTAACCTCTGCGGAGAAATCTCTTTGGTTAAAGTCAGTGCTGTTAGGCAAGGGTTCGAGGCGCAGACGACGGGCCGCACGATCGCTTCGATAAACCCACCTTTGCTGCCAACTTTCTACCTCGACTTGCCATCCTTTTGTTTCTCTATCGGCGCAGCTTTCGTTGGGGCTAGCTAGCCCCAGGCATGGGTCGTTCCATGTTTGAGCAGTGGCTTCTCCAATCATGATATTGCCGACTGGCACATTAAGACGTCTGGCCAAATCTAGCTGGATGCGGCGAGCGACTAGACCTGGCAGCGTATAGGGTAGGGGCACATCGGCCCGGAGCGGTTGGCGGGCATGGGCGGATATCCCATTCGCTAAAACCATTAAGCTGGCGAGAAGGCTTGCCATTATACGGGAGACTTTAATAGACATTATTAAAATAGTCTTGTAGAGTGCAATGACTAACGTATTAATGTCTCAAGACGCTCAGCATATTTGTGGGGTGGGTGCTAATTATCAAAGTGGATACCTGGGGTATGTGCTCCCTTGTCTTTGAGGTCACGATAGGGTGCCATCGGTGAGCCCTCAACGGGTTATCTTTTAACTCGTTATCTGCGATTGCTGATTTAGGGGATGAGCCGATCGATAACCATTGCTATTTAACGGCCTCTCACAGCGAAAGTCATCCCGAGGATCAGCAATGCCCGTTATCTTAGTGTGATCTGCGGGTCCATCATTGCTTCGCAAAGTTAGCCGGATCTTGATCGCGTCGGTGGTTGAATGGGATCGGGGCTCCCTGGCTATCCCCAACCAGGGCAGCGGTTTCTTCTAAGGCCGTCTTGAGGCGTTTGGCTGCGTAGATAGACATGTCGCGGGGGACGCTGATGCGATCGCGCAAATATCGCAGTGCTCCATCAGACCCCCTCGGCGGCGGGCAAGCTTCGCCGGTCATCAAATGGGTCAGCGCACACCGCAGCGCCTCGTCAAACACCTGGTCATCGGCAGGGTTCACCCGAATAATATTGGCGCGGTGCTTGAGCACCCGATGCAGGGCTTCTGTCCGAGACGTTTCGGGCTCTTGATAAGTCACATCAGGTAGTTCAAACCAGGGTCCCTGATCTACTCTGGCTCTATTAAGCTGCATCTGGGACTCGCCATTTTCATAACAGCCGCCCATCTGGGGGGGTAAATCATGGGCATGGGTATGAAAATCACTCTGGGTGCCGCGATAGGTGGGTCGGCTTTCCATAGCGTCAAACCAGGCCCCAAATCGAGGGTTCTCTTCTCGCAGGGAGTAGCCTTTGTAGTAATAAAGGCTGGCATTCATCCGCTCGACATAGGGCGTAAAGATCACGTCGGCGGTGCCAAATGCCTCTAAAAAGTAAGGGCCTGCCGTGCGACCCAGGGCCGCCTCAACCTTGGCAACCACCGCTGTAAACTGTGCTCGATTGCCCTGTTCTTGACGGGGTGACCGAGTGGGGTAGCACAGCCAGCCACACCAGGCCCTAAACAGCAGTCGCTCTAGCTGCCGCAGGGGGAGCACTGCTGGGTCTTCCATTCCCTGGACTAACGGACTAAACGCCTTTTCTAACGCTAGCAAAATCACATCGCTCTCGGTGATCAGACGACCGTCTAGCTCGATAGCGGGCAGCATCCCAGAGGGGACAATGCGCTTATACCAGCGCTCTTTTTGCCCATAGCAAAACATGGTCACTTTTTCGATGCGATATGGGATTTGCTTTTCCTCGAGCCACAGCCAAATCTTTTGACAGTAGGGGCACCAGGCGTGGTGATCGCGGTACAGCGTCACCCGCACCGCTGATTCAGGTTGACCAAACAGGCGTAACCGAGCCTGGGCATTGGTCGGCCCGTTGACCGTATCGAGTTGAAAGTCTGTGAGGGCTTCGAGTTTCGGCCAGCTTAGGGGAGCAAGGGTCATAGGAGTCGGGTGTTATTCGTCTTGTTCAGAATCTTTGACTAGCTTATCTTTGACTAGCTTATCAATGTTCATTGATTCTGTAGCATGGCATCAACATAGACGATACAATCTTGGGTAAGTTTGAAAGAAGGGCGGGCTTTTTATCCCGTCCTTTTTTCTTGCGTATCAAATATCTCACACCCACTGGACACCCCTTTATGCATGTCATTGATAGAGATCGCGAAGCTCTGGTACCTCAAGCAGAGTATGCAAAATTTTTGCGATCGCACCTCCCCCCAGCAGCTTTTTGCCATAACAGAAATAAGCTGTGGATTTTATTGATCAACGTTGCTATTCTAATCCTCGGCTGGGGCATGGCAAGCGACCTTGATCAGTGGAGCGGGTACGCCCTTGGGCTGTATTTACCGTTTGCGTTAGTGATGGGCAACAGCATCATTGTTTTGCTATTTAGCACCCACGACTTGATGCATAGCAAAACCATTAAGGACCCATTTTTTAGGCAGATCGTCAGTCTCATTGGGCTCGCCATGCTCTGGATGCCCCCCACCCTCTGGAAAGCCGTCCACAACCGGGTGCATCACAATAACACTAATGGGCTAAACGACCCCGATCGCAACTATTTACACAGTCACCCCAACAATTTTGGCAAATGGATTCAAAATCTGTTTGCCCCCTCGGCTGAAGCTCATCCGTTTTGGGTCATCTTTGGTCTGGGCTATGCCTGGGGGGTTTACACTTTTCGCAACCTGGTCTCTGCCCTGGTGTTCAATGGCGAGGCCAACCCGTTTTCTGTAGACCCTGTTAAGGTAAATGCTAGAGAGAGAAAAGCCATCGCCCTTGAATTTGCCCTGATCTCGGCCCTGCATCTTAGCATTATCGCCTATTTAGGCGTTCACCCCGTTAAGCTGATTTTGGGTTATTTTCTGCCCCTCTGGATTGGCTATGCGGGTATTTTGTTTTATGTCTACACCAATCACATGCTCTGCCAGATGACAAGCATTAACGACCCGCTCTGCAACAGTGTTTCACTGCGAGTGCCTAAAATCTTTGACCTGCTTCATTTAAACTTCTCTTACCATACAGAGCATCACATCTTCCCTGGGCTCAACTCAGATTATTATCCGATGGTTCAAACCCTGCTGATGCAGCACTACCCTGAGCGATTTAATCTCCTGACCGCTGGCGAAGCCTGGCGCTTAATGATGCAAACCCCTCGCCATTACAAAGATGAAACCACGTTCACTAACTGGACAGGCGAAAAAACGGTTCCCTGCCCGCTTAGCAGATCGTTAAAAGGATAGAGGGTTACGGCGTGGGCTGATGGCAATAACCATCAGCCCACGCCTAATCTTCGCTGTGAATCACAGGTTCACACCGCACCGGAAAATTCATTGAGTTCGCCACAAAACAAAAGTGATGGGCCCGCTCATGCCATCCAAACTGCCCTCCTTGCTGTATCAGAGATTTATCTTACAACCCATGATTCGACCGACTACGCCCGAGGATGCGACTGCGCTGATTGCCCTGGCTGATACACTCGAAATGTTTCAGCCGAGTGAGCTTGAGGAGTTGAGCGCAATGCTGGCCGATTACTTTGGGGGCGACAGCGAGCATCTCTGGATCACCGACGACGGGGACGGGCCAGTGGGGGTTGCCTACTGCGCACCGGAGCGGATGACAATCGGGACGTGGAACCTACTCTTTATTGCCGTCCGACCCGACCGCCAGGGGCAAGGCCGGGGGGCAGCCCTGATGCGTTACGTTGAGCAAACATTGGCGACCCGCGGCGCACACTTGCTGCTAGTGGAAACGTTGGCGAGCTTTGAACGGACGCGGGCGTTTTACCACAAGTGTGGTTA
>JBCCRZ010000214.1:0-9055 GCA_039200855.1 Cyanobacteria bacterium P01_D01_bin.44
AAGGATTCTTTTAGATCTGACTTTTCTGCAGAAGGGCTTGCGGGAGACTCGCACTAAACATATATCTTTAGAGGCTTTGGTTGGTATTGGGGGTAATGCTAACCGTACAGGGACGCTAAACACGTACCATGACCCATCCGATGAACCCTATTATGCCGCTTACGTGGGGATGATTTGATTACAGGTAGCAATAGCGTCTTTGCATTGTTCGATTTTGTGAGCCAGTTTCAGGTCTTCATAAATTATGAGGGCTTGCTCAAAGCGCTGTTTTGCCTCAAAACGGCGGTTAAGACGTATCAGGGCTCTAGCCATATTGTAAAGAGAATCTGCTTCACCGTTTCTATCGCTAATCTCTCGTTCAATAGCTAAGGATTGCTTATAGAATGAGAGCGCTTGCTCATATTGGCTTAATGAATAATAGGCATTGCCTAAATTATTCAGGGCATGCGCTTCGCCGTGTCGATTCCCCAGGTCTCGGACAATAGCTAAGGATTGCTCATGTAATGCGATCGCACGCTCATACTGGCTTAATGAAAAGTAGGCAATGCCTAAATTATTCAGGGCATGCGCTTCGCCGTGTCGGTCACCCAGGTCTCGGGCAATAGCTAAAGACTGCTCATGTAACGAGATCGTACGCTCATATTGACTTAACAAACTATAGGCAATGCCCAAACTATTCAGAGATTTGGCTTCGCCTTTTCTATCCCCCAACTCTCGTGTGATCACTAAGGACTGCTCATGTAATGCGATCGCACGCTCATATTGACTCAACAAACAGCAGGCATTGCCCAAGCTATTTAAAGCCCTAGCTTCACCGTGTCTATCACTAATCTCTACCCAAATCGCTAAGGACTGCTCATAAAAGTTAATCGCTTGAAGGTAACGTCCACAATCATCTAAAACATTGCCTAAATTTTGCAATAATACTGCCTGCATAGCCCGGTCTTTATGTATCTCAGCCAGATACAACGCCTGCTCATAGGTCCCTAGCGCCGCCTCGTGGTTATATTGTCGCTCATGGGCTTTCCCTAAATCACTGTAGAGCGTGACCAATAGAGACGACTGTGAATCTTGTTTTTCTAACTCATCAATCTGTTGTTGAATCTCGTCTACCGAAAGAGGACGGGAATCTTCATTATCTCCATATGACAAAGAACCCCTAAGGGCCGAGCCTTTGCCAACTGCTGCCTCAGCCTTTAGTACTTGCCCCTTTGCTTCTCTCTCGAACTCAAATACTCCGCTGCGCCAGCTCCAAAAATCAGGAGCCTGCTGCACCAGCCGAGTGGCGACCGTATCCGATAGCCAAATCACGATGGGAAAATGAAACGCTCGCAGCGACTCTCGGGTCCACTGGAGTGAGAAGAAAAACCGTTCTTGCTCTGACTTCTCTTCGGTCAGGCGGACACCGATTAGATCGGTCGCTCCCAGGACGGTAATCACCGCCGGGGCTTCATCTTGCAAAGCTGGCTGACTGTCTATCAGGTGTGTCAAGGTAGCCCGCAGACTGGGCTGCTTCCAATCGAGGCGGGTTTGATAGGGCGTAATCCCCCGCTGCTGAAGTGCTGTCTCGTAGGCGTCGATTAGCTCTGCTTGCAGGTTGCGATCGTCGCAAATCGCCAGCAGCAAACTTAGCTGCCCCGTGCTGGCCTTAATCGATAGGATCAGCTTTCGCAGCTCACGCTGATTGAGTTTGCTCACCTCAGTCTGAACCATTGAGTAACGCGTCAACTGCTCAATAGCCTACAGCAAAATTCTATCGCGGGTTTATGCTACTTAGCAGGCAGCAGATCCTTTCGTCGCAGCAGGTCCGTAATCAGCGGATGCAAATCGTACCAGAGGTCGTCATTTTCATATTCCAAGACATACAGCGCGTGCAGCAGCTCTAAAAACTCTGGGCTCTGGGCATCTGGCGGGGCAAATTCCTTGTAGATCTGGCCCAACAGCTCGTAACGCTGAGTCCCCAGCCCTCGGGCAAATTCATTGCGCAGCGTCCTCATCGCAGCGGTCAGAATATCATCGTTGATGGTGACCGCTGCATTATCAGGCTCCAGGTCAAGCTCTAACATGCATTCTCGGCAGCACGCCTGCCCCAACCGCACTAACTCCCGCAGGACGCCGCCACTGAGCAATACCATCTGCCGCAGGGTGTCTGGTTCGACCAGGTCAGCCGAAATCCGCTTCCTCAAGACAGCGGATAGGACTTCCACATTTTTCTCATCGGGCTCGGCATCAGGCTGATGGGCCGTCGCCTGCGCATAAAACTTGGTCACCGCCAGCAGCACGATTGGGCTGACGGTCTGGATCGCGGCAAATAATCTGGGTTCGCGCACCACTGATATGGGGATGGTAAAAACAACGCGAATATTGGGTGAAATCAGGGCGTTGATATTATCTCGATAGATGGCTTCGGCTACGGATAGATCAAGCTTGTCTAAGTCATCAATGATCACCAGCACTTCTTTTTTAGTCGCGGTTTGAATCGCTGCGGCAATTCGATTAATGGTATCCGACAGCTCAGAGACACTGCGCTCGTAGGTGACTTTGATTTCTTCGCGAAAGGTTTTTTCTTTTTTTAGTTTGCCGATGATAAAGTCAAACAAATTGGCCCCCGCCGATAGCTCGGATTGGAGCTGGTCGGCATAGGTCTTACTTTTAGTCTGGGTAAACCAGTTCAATAAAGCATTCTGGGTCGTCGCTGAGATGGGTACCCTGAGCTTAGTCGCTTTGCTAAGCAGCGTAATCGCGATGGAATACAGAATATTGACGTGGTTCACATCTGACATCTCGACCATATCAGCAATCGAGAAGAAAGCCACGAACAGATTTTGATCGCGCATTAGCCGCTCAAATCGCTTTAGCAGAGTCGATTTACCAGAGCCACGATGCCCTGTAAAAATCACCTTGCCGTCAGCAGGGGATGACACAACCGCCTGCTTAAGCCGCGCCAGCGTAAGTCTGCCATACTCTACCCGAAAGGCTTCGATGTCTGCAGGCTCCAATAGCGGAAACAGGCCCAGATTACGGTAGGCAGCCATATAGCGTTCGTAGCGATTGGCATCCATGCAGGTTCGGTTAATGGGGGAAAGGTGCGGTTTCAATGATATCAGAGCCGTCTACGGGTAGATCATCAGGGTTTTAACACCCTATGCCCGCCATTTGCGCAATAGGCGACCGTCAATCACCAGCAGCCCCGCCAAAATCAAGATCATGCCTGCGATCGCCCCCCCTGACAGCCGCTCTCCCAAAATCAAAACCCCCAATATCACCGCACTAAGCGGGATCAAAAACGTTACCAGACTGGTATAGGTTGCCCCCGCCTTGGCCAGCAGATGGTAAAAAATCAGGTAGGCTACCCCGGTCGATAACAGACCCAAGCAAAAGAGCGCCACCCCTGATACCAGGCTGATTTGGACCGATAAAGGTGACTCCAACAGCGCTAATGGGAACACCATAATCGAACTGGTGGTAACAATCCCCGCCGCGGCAACCTTCGACGGCATTGCCTTGAACTGCCGACCGTAGATAGCCGCAAACCCATAGGAGAGCGCCGCCCCCAGAATGGCAAACTGTCCAATGCTTTGAAAGCTCAGCCCGCCCAGAATTTCTGGCCCCATCAACACGACCACGCCGCTAAACCCCAAAGCCACCCCCAACAGCCGATAGGTCGTCAGCTTCTCATCTGACGTCAGCCAATTAGCGAGTATCACTGTAAAGATAGGCGTGGTGGCATTGAGAATAGACGCCAGACTGGCGGTAATATGCTGCTGCCCCCAAATGATTAAGCCAAATGGAATCAGGTTGTTCAAAATACCCATGCCTGCAAAGGCCAGCCAGATCCGTGGGGATCTGGGTAACCGCTGACCGCTGAGATAAACGACCCCGTGCAGGAGGATGGCTGCGATCGCAAGCCTGACAAACACAATCGTCAACGGCTCAAACACCAGCAGCGACAGCTCGATAAAGAGAAAAGATCCCCCCCAGAGGAGAGAGAGGAGGGAGAGAAGACACCATTGTTGAAGAGACATAGGTCGGGGTAGAGGGTAGAGGGTAGAGGGTAATAGGTTATGTCCTATGCCAGTCACTTTGTAGGGGCAATCCCTGATGGTTTCCCTACAACAGCTGTTAACCAACAACCTGTAAACCTATCAGCCAAACATTGACAACTGCTCCTCCGCTTCAGCATCGTTTTCAGCATCTTCCACCCCCAGATCTACCCCCTCGTGGGCCAATAGCCATCGCTTCCGAGCCAGCCCCCCGGCATAGCCTGTCAGCTTACCATTGGCCCCAACTACCCGGTGACAGGGCAGCACAATCGCAATCGGATTCAGCCCATTGGTCATGCCCACCGCTCGCACGGCCTTGGGACGACCGATCTGCTGGGCCAGCTCTCCATAGGTGATAACGCTGCCAGGGGGAATACTCCGCAACGCATGCCACACCTGCTGTTGAAACTCAGTGCCGCTTGTCTCGGTGGGGATGTCATCCAGGCTGTGCAAATCGCCTGACAGGTAGGCGCGGATGCGATCGCAAATCCCCCCCATCTTCCCTCCCTTCTTGAGGTCCAACGCTCCGTAGCGTTTTTTCAACAATGCCATCATTCGGTCTTCATACCCTTCAAAATCAACAGAGCAAAGTACGTCGCCCTGGGTGACCACTAAAATCTGGCCTATGGGAGACTCAACTTGACCGATGTAAAATGTTGCACTAGATGTTGCATTCATGGTGCTATGCCGACAGGGCCTCCATTTTAAGAATCTCTAAATCTGTTACAGCGATCTGGGGCTGACTGCTCGCTGCCCAAAGGTGCATCGCAGCGTAGGCCCGCCACGGTCGCCAGTTGTCAGCTCGATCAAGCAGCTGTGTCTGACTCACCGGTTCCCCAAGGGCGGCCATGCCCCGCAGTAAAGCCACGTCCCCCGGCGGGAAAGCATCGGGGTCTTGCAGGGCGCGCATGGCAATATAGTGCGCCGTCCACGGACCAATGCCCGGTAGCTGACACAGGGTTGAAACCGCATTGTCTAGCGTTGTTAGCTGACTAAAGAAGTGGGGATGATCGACCAGGGTCTGGGCAAGAACCGAAATCGCGTTTGCCCGTGGGCCAGTCATGCCTAATTCTGTCAGGTCAGCCGCAGCGAGAATCTCGGGTTTAGGAAAGACATATGTCAGCGCTGGCGGTGCCTGGGGCGTCGCCAGAGGTTCACCATAGTGGGCAACCAATCGGGCAAATAAGGTATTTGCAGCTGTCACGCTTACCTGCTGACCCACAATGGCCCGCACGGCTAGCTCAAAGGCATCCCAGGCACCCGGGATTCTCACCCCAGGTTGGAACTGTTGTTGAAATAGCGGATCTTGTCGCAAGTGCTGCTCAATGGCTGCGCTGTGGGTGTTGAGGTCAAAGAGACTCCGCAGCCGGTCGATAATTTTTGACAACAGTTTGATTTTAGGAAAGCCAATCTGGACCTGGAGATAGGGTTCACCCGGCACGGGACTGACTGCAACCCAGCCCTGATGCCCCTCAAGCTCAATACTGCGGCAGTAGCGTTGGGCAGTCACGGAGGTTAGCCCTGGGGTAGCTCGAGCCGCTAAAAAAGCAGCTATCGCTGGCCAGTCATAGGGTAAGCTAAAAGACAGTTTGAGCGTAATCGGAGCACTGGGCTGAGGGCTCTGTCGATGGCGTCTGAGCTGGGTGGGGGCGCAGCCATAGGTTTGTTGAATGGCATAGTTAAAGCTGCGAATGCTTTTGAACCCGGCTGCGATCGCAATCTCAGTCATGGTCAATGTCGTCTCGCTAATCAGCTGCTTGGCAAACAACAACCGCCGCGTTTTTGCCACCTGGGCCGGGGAAGTCCCTAGCGTCTCAGCAAACCGTCGCCGCAGATAGCGATCGCTCACCCCCAACTGGGCTGCCAGCTCTGCCACCGAGATCTCATCCAAAGCCCCAGCGCCAATCAGTCGCAATGCTCGAGGTATGATATCAGCCCCCCCGGTCATTGGCCACAGCTGCGGCGATAGCTCTGGCCGGCAGCGCAAACACGGACGATACCCCGCCTGCTGCGCCGCCGCCGCGCTGCGATAAAAGGTGCAATTTACCAACTTAGGCGTCGTCGCCGGACACACAGGCCGACAAAAAATCCCCGTCGTCCGCACCCCTGTAAAGAAATGCCCGTCAAATCGACGATCTCTAGTTTCGAGGGCCCGGTAACAAACAGCCGGATCAAGGTTTGGCAGCATCGTTTTATCCCTATCTTGGTTCTCAGGATAGATCGAGCCGCCAGAGGAAGCTAGTTATTTTCGGAACTAGACGTGGAGTGAGGGTTCGACCACACTCCCCTGAGTATGCCTATTGCGAGCTGTTGTTTTCTCGCCCGATGCCTTCATAATCGTCGCCATCACCTTAAAGAAACCAAACGCACCCTCCAAGAGCCCAACTGTTTTTACACCGCCCATCAATGCGCCCATAATGCCGGGAGAAAAGGTATCAGCTCCGGTCAGATAAAGGTTTTTAATCGGGGTGCTCGCCGCCGCCCAGGGCTGGTCTAAACGCTCAGGAATACACGGAATCCCATAGATCGCACCGCGATCGCTGGCGTCAAAATGCTCAACCGTCAGCGGGGTGGAAAGTTCCGCATACTCAATCAAATCTGCAAACCCAGGATAACGGGCCTCCACCAGCTGAATCAACGACTCCGTGAGTTGGGACTTCAAATCGGCATAATCTTGTCCCCGTCGCCGCCACGGCTGCTGCCGCCACTGTGAGAAAAAATCATAGGGAATATGGGCAATGATTTCCGCCGTATGTCCTTTTGCTAAAGGGTCTTTGAGGGAAGGAAACGAAAGATAACAAGATTGAGGGGGTTTGTCCAAGGGGGAGATGTGTGCGATCGCATCGTGGTCATAGGTCGTATAAATCCAGTGATTTTCTCCTTGAAACCCTAGCTTTTGAGCACTCTCTGTTAACCCCAAGTACACCGTCAACACACTATTCCCTTTTGGGAAAGCCTGAATCTCCGGGCGCATCGGCAGTGAATAGCTTTGTGGGATCAGCTTGGTGTAAGTATTAAACACCCCGACATCCGACACCACTGTGGGCGCATAGTAAGTTTCAGCACTACTGTCAGCGATCTTGTTTGCCACGTTTTGCACCTTGACCCCCACGGCAGTTCTGTCATCTATCAAGATTTCCGTCACGCGCCGCTGAGTTAGCACAACACCACCCGCCTGCTCAATCACCGGCACCATGGCTTTTGCAATCGCCTGTGCGCCGCCGACAGGATACCAGCCCCCATTGAAATAATGGGTCACAATCACACCATGAATCCCAAAGCAGCTTTGGGAGGGCGGCAGTCCATAATCTCCCCACTGGGAAACCAACAGCGCTTTGAGGTGAGCATCTTGAAAATGGCTATCCAAATACTGTTGCGTGGTTTGCCTGGCCATGGCCCCAAAAGTACGAAGACCCCTTCTCAGTAAAGGATGTAACCACAAGGGCAACAGCTCTAACATCGCGTGGGCACCAAACCAAAACGCCGCCTTTTGCACATCTTTGAAATATTGCTGGATATTATCTCTCTCATGGGGAAATTGCCGGATCAGATCGGCCTGAAACTGCTTAGCGTCGGAATGTACAGAAAAACTGAAATCAGGATAAACAAAGGTCTCAAAGGCATCGGGCATCTTTTGCCACTCCAGATTACTCTCGGTGAGATAGTCAAACACCGCTCTACCCGTGCCGCCTGAGCCCATATCCCCGACATAGTGCAGCCCCACATCCCAATGAAATTTGCCTTTGCGGCTGAAGCTGTGGGTAAATCCGCCTGCCGTGAAATGCTGCTCTAGCACCAATACCCGCTGTTGACGCAGCTTAGCTAACAGGGCAGCCACGGTCAAACCACCCATGCCTGAGCCAATCACGATGGCGTCAAAGGTCTGTGCCTCAGATGGGGCTGTATCAAGGTTCTGAGGCTGAGTCTGCTGTCGAGCCTGTTGCTGAGAATGGCTATCCATAATTCCTCCTAGAAAACCTGAATGTTGATGCTGTCAACTTAAAGGTAGCTCGGCATGTTGTCGGCGTCAACATTTTGGATTAAACTTTTGTATAGAGACCGCCCTAAACCACCGCCCTAAACCACCGCCCTAAACCACCGCCCCAAACCACTACGATGGCCACAAAAACCTCATATCACCACGGCAACCTCAGACAAAGTCTGATCGACGGTGCGATCGCTTTGATCGGTGAGGCGGGGTTTGAGCAACTGTCCCTGCGCCAGGTGGCCCGTCGGGTTGGCGTATCTCACAATGCGCCCTATCGTCACTTTGCTGACAGAGAAGCTCTGCTGGCGGCGGTTTCAGAAGAGGGTTTTCAGGCTTTGCGCTCGGCCCTGGAAGCCGCCCAGCAGGGGATATCTGCTGACTCGCCCCAACGTTTGCAGGCACTGGGGATGGCCTATGTCAGGTTTGCCTTGGCTAATCCGGCCCACTATCGGGTCATGTTTGGCAAATATCGCTGCGATCTCAGCCAGTATCCAAATTTGGCAAAAGCTTCACAGCAGTCATTTGAGGTGCTCGTAGACACCATTGCTAAAGGTCAAGCAGCTGGAATCTTCAGAGCGGCAGACCCGATTGATATGGCCCGAGTGGCCTGGTCACTGGTACACGGTCAATCGATGCTCGCCCTGGATAATAAGTTTCAAATTGAGCCGGGCGCAGATTTCGATGCCTTTCTGCGGTTCTCATCGCAGATGCTTTTTGAGGGCTTAGGAACTTGAAACTAAAAACGGCTTGCCTTGTTCGCCTTTTTGCCCCCCTGCCCCCTGACTCCTCCTCTCCTGGTGATTTATTTTTGGCTCAATAGGCGATTCAAGGAGGTCTGCTTGAACATAACTGTCTGATTATTCGTCTAGGGAATGAAAGTCACCCCCTTTCCCGTATATGATTACGCTAACTGGCCTGATAGATGATGCCAAATGCTATGAAGTAGTGCGCCAGTTTCGCTGGCCCGAGGGTGTCCGATGTCCGCACTGTGGTTCAGAATCAGTGGCTAAACGGGGTAAACATG
>JBCCRZ010000215.1:0-9048 GCA_039200855.1 Cyanobacteria bacterium P01_D01_bin.44
AAACTATACTAGCACTCATGAACAATGCGAATAAAAACTCACCTGGCAGACCTCGAAGCGTAAAATCGCAGCAAGCGATGCTGAAAGCTGCTTTAGAGCTTCTAGGAGAGGTTGGCTTTGAGGCCATGAGTATTGAAGCGATCGCAGCCCGTGCAGGGGTCGGCAAAACCACCATCTATCGACGCTACAGCGGCAAAGCAGAGCTAGTCGCTGATGCTATTGAGACGATTCGAGAAGAGGTGGTCATTCCCAATACAGGCAGCCTTGAGAGTGACCTCGACGCGTTAATCGAGAACGCTGCCCAAATTACGCTCAGCCCGCTTGGACGACAATCCGTGGCTATGATTTTGAGCAGTGCATCAAGCAATACTGAGTTTGCTCAAATTTATTGGACTAAATATTTACAACCCCGACGGCAAGCTTTTGCAATCGTGATTGAACGAGCCAAAAAGAGAAATGAAGTGCAGGCAGACTTGGACCCTGACCTGGTTTTCGACACGATGAGCGGCATTATGCTGTACGCCTTAATTTTTCCGCCTACGTCGGAATCTTGGCGCGGATATGTTCGCCGTGCCCTGGGTCTACTCTTTCAAGGGGCTGTGGGCTAACTTGATATTAAAGACTGAGACAATGAGGAAACTTTAAGTTAGAGACAATCATGATGAATGGAAAGGTCGCGATCGTAACTGCAGGCGGTAGTGGAATGGGGGCAGGTGCCGCGCGCAAGCTGGCTGCGGAGGGTTTTCGATTGGCCATTTTATCGTCTTCTGGAAAAGGGGAAGCGATTGCCCAAGAGCTGGGTGGGATCGGCTTGACAGGATCTAATGAATCCAACCAAGACCTAAGCGAATTAACGCAAAGAGTGGTTGGAGAATGGGGCCGCATTGACGTTTTAGTCAATAGCGCGGGGCATGGCCCGCGAGCCCCCATTCTCGACCTAACCGACGACGATTGGCACCGCGGACTGGAAGTTTATTTTCTTAATGTCGTACGTCCAACTCGATTGGTCACGCCGATTATGCTGCAGCAGCAGTCTGGTGTGATCATCAACATCTCCACATTCGCCGCTTTTGAACCTGATCCGATTTTTCCGACGTCTGGTGTGTTCCGGGCAGGCCTTGCTGCCTACGCTAAGCTGTTCTCAGACCAGTATGCGGCACATAATATTCGGATGAATAATGTGTTGCCAGGTTTCATCGATAGCTTGCCAGAGAAAAAAGAATTCCGAGACCGGATTCCCATGAATCGATACGGCAAAACAGAAGAAATTGCTGATGTGATTGCGTTTCTGGCCTCAGAGGGTGGCGGCTACATTACTGGTCAAAATATTCGTGTCGATGGAGGTATCACTCGATCTGTCTAAGCGTCTACTGATTTTCAACAGCTGGCAAGAAACGCAGCGCAGGCCGACGAGACCACCACAGGCCCCGCCAGCTTTGTTGCAGTGGATCTCGACGGCAACCCGATTCTGGTCGATCAACCTGTTGCATGAGACCTAAAGCGATCACCCAAAATAGCCTCCGATCCCGGTTAAGATAGTCTCCATTGCCAAAGCCGCCAACAATAAACCCAAGATCCGCGTGATCACATTTACCCCGGTGCGTCCTAACCCCTTCTGGATAAAGTCGGCGCAGAGCAAGGCAATATAGGTCATCAATAAAACGCTGAGCAGCGCCAGGGCCGTCAGGGCTTGATCCATCAGGCCAAATTTCATATTGTCAGTCAACAAAACCACTGACATGATGCCCCCTGGCCCTGCGATCAGGGGCATCGCCAACGGAAATACCGCTAGATCAATGGAAGAGGCTGGGTCCATCGAGGCTGAGTGCCCCCCTGCCTCTTGCAAGACCATTTGCAAGGCTACGATCAGTAACAACAACCCTCCCGCGATCCGAAAGGCGGGCAGGCTGATCTCTAGAGCCTCTAACAGAGGCTGACCCAGGACTAGAAAAGCTAACAAGATAACAGTTGAGATCCCAACCCCGAGCAAGGCGATCCGTCTACGGCTAAACTGAGGCTCTTTTTGCGTGATTGCTATGAAGATTGGCACTAGCCCAATCGGGTCAATCACAACAAACAGCGTCACCGCATCCTGAAGAAAGTGTTGAAGCATAGAGGTCTCTGTTCAGCATCATTGAGACTATTCTACTTATCCAGGGCACCTGCTCTGAATGTAGGCTAGCTGCTATGGAACAATACAACATCACAGGGTGCATGACGCATGATACGGCCCTCCATGGTACCCAGCAGATAATCGACGGGCTCTGGGCGATCGGCCCCGAGAAAAATCAAGTCCACTTTCTTTTCTTCGGCAACGGCTACAATCTCAGCATGGGCTGAGCCATGTCGAACGATCAATCCATCTACAAGATCTTCTGGGATGTGGTGCTTTGTAAACATTTCTAAAGATTCCAGCGCCTTCGCCTTTGCTTTCTCAACAAAATTTTCTGGGAGCAGCGGGCTGACAAAATAAGCGCCGTAGTCAGCCATCACGGTCATAATTACAAACTGCCCTTCCAGGGCTTTCAGGTAGACAATCGCTCGGTCTAAAAAAGGGACCTTCGCTTCCAACTGATTGATATCGATGGGGAGTAGAACTTTAAACATAATGGTGACTCCGACTACACACTGCTTGCTATCCCCAGCTTCACTCAGCCGCACTGGCTGAGACGGGCATGGCCATCTCTGGGTTATCTAAGGCGTCCAAATTAAGGCGTGTAATGGTCAAGTTCATCGCGCCTAAGAAGATCGACACGATGGGACTGAGAATGTTGAAAAAGCAAAAGGGCAGATAGCTTAAGGTCGACACACCCAAGACACCCGAATGAAATGCACCGCCAGAATTCCAAGGGATCAAAACCGAGGTGACAGTGCCCGCGTCTTCAACCGCCCGAGAGAGGTTTTTGGGATGCAAACCATACTTGAGATAAGCGGAACGAAACATCCGAGCGGGCACCACGATCGCGATGTACTGGTCTGAGGCAGTGGCATTCATAAAGATGCAGGTGGCGACAGTCGCCCCCACCAAGGTGCCTGCCCCGCGCGCGCCCGCCAGAATCGTATTGGCCAGTTTTTGCAACATGCCACATGCCTCTAACATGCCCCCAAACAACATGGCGGTGATAATCAGCCAAATCGTATTGAGCATGCTACTCATGCCGCCTCGCGAAAAGAGACCATCAATCACCTCATTGCCAGTCTCGATGCTAAAGCCATCGGCAGCGACCCCGATCAGCAGTCCATAAGCCCCGCCCAGGGTAAAGTTGCCATCCATCATCGTCGTCAGGAGCTGGCCCTGAAAAATCACAGCGGCCACACAGCCTAATAGAACCCCAAAAACTAGGGCTGGCAGGGCTGGCACTCGCAGGGCAACCATGGTGACCACAAGCAGCGGCACCGCTAGCAACAGCAAATTGAGGTTGAAGTTGGATTGAATGACGCCTTGCACTTCTGCGATCGCATCCCCACTCAAACTATCGCCCTGGTAGAAAAATCCCAGTATCAGAAACCCAATCAGGGACAACCCAATGGCAGGCCCTGACGAGTAAACCATGTGACGAATATGGGTGAACAGGTCTGTCCCCGCCATAGCAGGAGCCAGATTGGTAGTATCCGATAAGGGCGACATCTTATCACCGAAATAAGCCCCTGAAATCACCGCCCCCGCCACCATCCCAACCGGAACATTAAAGGTCTGGCCGATAGCAATCAGGGCAATCCCAATGGTGCCGCTCGTCGACCAGCTACTGCCTGTACACAGCGCTACAATACAGCTGACGACACAGGAGACAAATAGAAAGACTTTCGGGTTGATAATTTCTAAGCCGTAGTAAATCATCAGGGGCACAATCCCACTGGCAATCCAGATTGAAATCAGTGAGCCCACCACAAATAGGATTAAAACAGCCTGTAGTGCCATGCCGATGGATGTGATGATCTGCCCTTCTAGAAAACGATAGGGGATTTTCAACACAAACACCCCCAGTAACCCGGCAATCAGAGCTGAAAGGCTTAGGGCAATTTGATTGGGACCAAACGTGGCGTTGTCCTTAAACAAAAGGACATTAAACACCATCAGCGCAATCAAAATCACAATGGGAATCATACATAAGAGAACAGAGGGTTCTCGCCGATCAAAGTCTTCTGACACTCGCACAACTCCTTAAACTTCGTAGCTATCATCGACTTGCCTTAGTCTCAAAGCCCCTAAATGTGAACCCGCTGCCCACCAACCTTGTGACGTCATAAGGCATCTCACCCCATTGCTAGAAGAAGATGAGAACGCTTGCTTTCGCCTCCCCTGACTCTATAAGAAGCATAAAAAGGCTTAGAGTAAAAGTGCTAAAAGCGTAGCTTTCAATCTACCTGGGGTCTGTGGCAGTTTATACAAAGCCTGATGCAAAATAAGCAGACGACCTAAAAGGGTAACGAGTTGTCTGTTAGCTTAATGAGTAAGTTTTAAGCGTCAAACCTATCCACATCCTTATCGCCTTTACCCATGCCCCCTTTAGATATCCCACTGGGCCAGCCTTCTCTCAAAGCCATTCGCGGATCGTTTTTAGACTTTATCGAAGATCCCTTTTATGTACCCGAGATGGAGAGCGTGCGCTATCTCAAGGATGGGCTGTTGATATGGGCAGACGGCAAAATCAAGGCCTTTGGAGAGTATACTCAGCTTCAGGCTGAGCATGGAGAGATCCCCACCACGGAGTACCCTGGGCAGCTGATCATGCCGGGGTTTATCGACACCCATATTCACTATCCCCAAACGGGCATCATTGCCGCCTACGGAGAACAACTGCTGGAATGGCTAAACAAATATACCTTCCCCACCGAGCGCAAATTTGAAGATAAAACTTATGCTCGTGAGGTGGCTGAGATTTTTTTAGACGAGCTGCTTCGCAATGGCACTACCACCGCACTGGTGTTTGCAACGGTCTTTCCGCAGTCTGTAGATGCTTTTTTTGAAGCTGCCGAGCGTCGCAATCTCTGCATGATTGCGGGGAAAGTGATGATGGATCGAAACGCTCCCGATTTTTTGTGCGACACGGCGGAGTCATCCTATCAAGAGACCAAAGCCCTGATTCAAAAATGGCACAAAAAAGGACGCCTGCGCTATGCAGTGACGCCTCGATTTGCCATTACCTCAACGGCGCAACAACTCCGGCTGGCCGGGCAGCTTTTAGTAGAGTTTCCAGATGTTTATCTGCATACCCATCTCTGTGAGAATGTGGACGAAGTCGCCTGGGTGAAACAACTTTTTCCGGACTGTCAGGGCTATCTCGATGCCTACGATCAAGTAGGACTTGTCAAAGAACGATCGGTCTTCGCCCACGGCGTACAGCTCACCGATACAGAATTTCAACGACTCTCCGAAGCCAAGTCAACCATTGCCTTTTGCCCAACCTCAAACCTGTTTCTGGGCAGTGGTCTGTTTAAGATCGAGCAGGCAAAATCGACTGAGTATCCGGTCAAGGTCGGTCTGGGAACTGATGTCGGTGGCGGGACCAGCTTCTCCATGTTACAAACCGCCCACGAAGCCTACAAAGTGGCGCAGCTGCGTCGTCAAAATTTATCTCCCTTTAAGGCTTTGTTTTTAGCGACCCTGGGCGGCGCAAGGGCGCTTTGCCTGGAAGACACCTTGGGCAACTTTGACGTGGGCAAAGCCGCAGACTTTATCGTGCTTGACCCGCGCTCTACCCCGCTGATGGCCTTTCGCAACAGCCCTGATGCACCCAGCTCCCTGAAGGAACTGGTGGATCGCACATTTTCATTGGTGATCATGGGGGACGATCGCGCAGTGCAGGCAACTTATATTATGGGAGAGCTGGCCTATAAACGTTGCTGATGCTGCTATGAAATCCTTTCTCCATCCACCTCGCCTATGGGTGGGAGATGACACAGATAATCAAATTTTTCAACAGGCCCTCAAATATTACTGGATGATCAGTTGGTCTGTTGGGGGGTGTTTAATCTCTTGTAAGCGACCGTTAGCCCAGAAGATTTTTAGAGTGTTGATTGTTTTTAATTGACCCAGACCAAAATACATACGGTAATGACCTTGTGAGCGATTGGATCCATCGGCTTGCCCAACTTGCTGAAGCTGGACGCCATCAGACGTCTCAATCTCTATGCGACTGCCAATGGCTGGACGATTGCCTGCTGGTCCCGTCAGCTGAACTTGGAGCCAATGGTCATTAGCGCGAATATTTCGGTACAGCAGCATTTGCCACTCTGGAAAGGTAAAGATCCGTTCTTGTTTTTGAAAAAGGTTGGCAATCTTAGATTGTAGTCTTTGCCAGATAGGGCTTGGAGCCTGAATAGCCATTAAGAGATCGCGTCTGCCGTCGTTATCGGCATCAAACCAGCTGCAGAAAACCTCATTGACTTCGGAGTCATTGCTTTTTAATAAGCGGGTGGCTTCAAACCGATGATCTACCTGTTGTCGATAGAGCCCACTAGGGAAAACATGTAGATCCGTTAATCCATCGTTATCGTAGTCAACCCAGTTAGCTGCAATGCTTTGGGGGGGCAGCCCAATAGACTGTGGTGAGGTGATTTCATAGAGGCCGTTACGGTTAGTCAGTAGAATATTGCCTATTTTTGAGGCTACAAAGACATCCAGGTCGCCGTCTTGATCATAGTCTGCAGTAGTTAGCTGCCTGATCTCACCAAGATGCTCACCAATCGACTGAGGCTGAAACTTGCCATCCTTGTTTGTGTATAAAGAGATTTTATCCTCATCGAAAAACAACAAATCCATGTCCTGATCTTGATCGGCATCTAGCCACATAAAAGGGCCAGCAGCAGGGATATCTAACCCTCTTTCTGTGGCAACATTGGTGAACTGTCCCTGGTTGTTTTGCCGGTGTAGTTGGTTGGGATAAAACTGTCGTGGGGGACTGTCTCTGCCACAACCGGTATAGATATCTAACTGACTGTCGTTGTCAAAATCGACCAGACCCAGGTAACGTCCTGGGCAAGCCTCTTTGAGAACACCGGAATCAAGCGTCTGATCTTCAAAGGTGAGCCTGGTTTTGAGCAGTAGCTCATCGTTATTGCGAACCGGATCGGGTTTTAGCTGACCAACGCCGCCCCCCCGTGCAATAAAAACATCGGTCTGACGATCTCTATTGAGGTCAGCCCAGGCCATTGCATGTCGATCTCTGCCTGGACTGACGGCAAACTCATAGGACTGGGGCTGCACTCTTTCAGAACCAATATAGATTTGACTGAGTGGGAGGTCAGGATCTAGTTTGAAGGCGGGTGTGAAAAAGAAAACTGTGGATGCGATAGTAAGTTGTCCCTCGCCCTGAGCTGTGAAATCAAGGACTCGCCTGCCCTCATGTTTGTTGGTTGAGGTATCAAACGCACCACGGGTCTTGACAACAACTGAGTCAGGCAGTCGAATCTGACCTGAGGCGGAGGCTAGATTATGCGATCGCACCACTAATTGAGATTTATCCCAATAGATATAAAGTCCAGCTGCCTGAATCGCAGGCATGATATCTGATGGCCCAGCCCCTGGGAATTTTGAGTTTTGGTTGAGTCCCAGTGCTAAAAGCTGATCTGTAAATTCTCCGTGGGTGTTATTGATCAGCACACGTTGCCGAGCACTGTGATTGAGCGTGTAAATGTCTAGCCACTGATCATCATTAATATCGGCAACCCCCATATCAAATAAATGATAGGCGTTGCCCACGGAGGTTTGGGTAAACTCTCGCCCTGTTTTAAGTGGGGTAAAGTCGCCACCAACTTGTGACCAAAGGATTGTCAGCCCTAGGGTTACAGCAGCAAGGGCAATCAAGAGAGATAGACGAATGCTAAGGCGATTGGAAAGATATTTACGCATCGGTCAAGCTGAGATTGCTGAATTAACCTATCTAAAACCTTCGGAACATTCACTAAGCTTCAAGCTTCCAATCAGAAATACTGACACCATAATCCTCTTTGAGCTTCTGCAAATCATCACGCAATTCATCAAGAACAAAATGCCGTTGCTCTTGGGAAAGCCTTACATTCCCTTCTATGGCGGAACCTAGCTTTCTACGAATCGCACTCCTTTGCTTGGTTGACATAAACCTAGTAGCTGGTTCTATAAAAGGCCATATTGGTCCATCCACAACTTTACCCTTAGTAGGATGATAGTTTCTAAAGTTGATTTGAAACTCAAAAGAAGAATCTAGATTCAAAAAACAGCATATTTTTTCAGAACACTAGATGGGTCATTCTTCAGATCCTCAAAGTTTAAAAGCAGAATATTATTTTTTAGAAATCTCTTATAGTATTCGTCTATTTGTTTTGCATACCTAGAGATCTCTATCAACCTGTGATCTATACCTTTGTCGAGCTTCATCATTTTCTGACCCCATTTGGTGCTCAAACCATGTGTATAGTGAGATTCAATCCTCTCAATAGGATCTCTCATAATGTAGATAAAATGAAAATTTGCATCAAATTTAGATTGAGCTTCAAAAATTCTATCTGCCACTTCTGCAGTCCGAAGTTTTGTATAGCTTGTCGAGGCCTCTAGGCCAATTTTGTGGATTTTAGAATCATAATCCCAGAGATCCCGATACCATTGAAATCCCTTTTGATAGTTGCTATTTTTTCCGAAAAAATCAGGTTCCTTCTTATACTCACAAGGGCATATCTGTGGATGCTCTACTAAGTATTTAAACAGACTAGTCGTGCCACACTTCATAGCACCAATTATCAAGGCAAAATCGTTAATCATTTTTGTTGCTTTTATTCATGCAATACGATGCAAGATCTTAAAACTCCCCTAGAATTTAACGTTGCAGGATATCTTAAGAAAAGTAGGTGGCAAAAAGCTATAGATAAACTAATAGCGCCAGCCATAGAGGGAACATCACTTACTAATCATTTTCACTGCTTAATTCACCAAACTTTGGATAATTAGTTAAAGTCATCTAAGATCTTGAGTATGTCTGAAATATCTGCTTTAAAATTGTCATATATACCGTCTTCTGAAGCACACCAATATCTATAGTAATGCTTTAGAGATTGGGCTAGAAAATAATAGTG
>JBCCRZ010000216.1:0-9024 GCA_039200855.1 Cyanobacteria bacterium P01_D01_bin.44
GGGTGATTTGGCGATCGCTGCGCTATGCTCCCACGGCAGAGGAGCTCGTCCAAGATTGGCTGCAAGGGTTATCGATCACCCCCTCAGGCGCAGCTACCCAAACCCTGGACCAGCTGCAGCGGATGCTTTTAGAGGAGCTGACCCGGCGTCGCTGCTTGTTGATTTTAGATAATGGAGAAACCGTTTTAGACGAAGGCAAGGCGGGGCGTTATCGCCCAGGCTATGAGGCCTATGGCCAGTTGTTGCGCAGTTTGGGGGAGATCAGCCACAACAGCTGCATGATCTTAACCAGTCGAGAAAAACCCTCTGAGGTGGGCGCTTTGGAAGGGGCTAATTTGCCCGTCAGAAGTTTTTCTCTTACGGGGCTATCGGTGGAGTCAGCCATTACTCTGATCAAGGCTAAGGGTATTATCGGGAGCGTTCCAGAGATGCAATCACTGGTGCAGCAGTATGATGGGAACCCCCTGGCTTTGAAAATAGTGGCAACGTCAATTCGAGATCTGTTCTTGGGGCAAATTTCCAGCTTTTTGCAACAGGACGTGGTTATTTTCAACGGCATTCGCCGTCTGCTTGAGGATCAGTTCAAGCGACTGTCGGGGCTAGAGCAACAGATTATCAATTGGCTGGTTTGCGATCGCACCCCCACCCCCGTGCAAACCCTGCAACAAGATCTCTTCCCTCCGGTATCCCCTGCCCAACTGCTAGAAGCCTTGGAATCATTAACCTGGCGCAGTCTGATTGAGAAAAATATCATTGCAAAAAATATCGTAGAGCGGCCAGGGGCTGAGCCGGGGTCTGTCGATGCAGATGCTGCCCGGAGGGGGTCTACAGACGTGCGATTTTCCCTACAGCCAGTCGTGATGGCCTATGGCACGACCCATCTGATAGAAACCCTGAGTGCCGAATTATTATCTCAGGACAGGCTCTCTCAGACCGGCTTTTCTCAGACCGGCCCTTCTCAAAATAAGCAGACCCTTCACCACTATGCGCTGCTCAAACCCCACGCCCCAGACTCTATTCGTGACGCCCAAATTCGATGTTTGCTCACCCCGCTCTTAACGCATCTGCACCAGGCCCTCGGGTCTCCTCAACAAATTTATCGATGCTTGACCGCGGGCTTGTCCCAGTTGCACCAGCAACCCACCCAGCAGGTTGGATACGCGGCGGGTAACCTGGTTAATCTCTTGGGGCAGTTACCGTCTGACTTAAATGATTTAGATTTATCTCACCTGCCCCTATGGCAGGCCGATTTGCGTAGCAAAACCCTGAAACGCGCTAATTTATGCGGGGCTGATTTGCGCCAGGCTTCCTTTACCCAAACCTTTAGCAGCATTTCTGCCCTGGCCTGCAGCCCAGACGGTCGATGGTTAGCCAGCGGTGATACCCAGAGTGAAATTCGCCTCTGGGATTTAGCCACCGACACCTTGCAGGCTGTGTTAAAAGGTCATCAAGGTTGGGTCCTCTCCGTGGCCTTTAGCCCAGACGGCCAGTGGCTAGCCAGCGGTAGCGAAGATCAGACGATTAAGCTGTGGTCGGTGGCCACTGGACACTGTCACCATACCTGGCAGGGCCACCAAAACTGGGTGCGGTCAGTGGCTTTTAGTGCCGATGGTGAGATTTTAGCCAGTGCCAGTAAAGACAGCACTATCCGCCTGTGGAATGTAGAGAGCAAAGCAGCTGTGGTGGTCTTAGCAGGGCACGATGCCGCCGTTTGTGCCATTGCCTGGCATCCCTATGCCCGCCGCTTAGTTAGCGGTAGCGAAGACGGCACCCTGCGTCTGTGGAATACCCTCAACGAGAAATGTCTGCGGCGCTTTCAAGGCCACCAAAACTGGGTGTGGTCAGTGAGCTTCTCCCCCGATGGGCAGTGGTTAGCCAGCGGCAGTGTCGATTGTGCAGTTAAAGTGTGGTCCGTGCGAGGTGACGACTGCTATACCTTTGCCGGGCACACCAGCGGCGTGTGGTCGGTAAAGTTTCACCCGACGGCGGCTGAGTTGGTCAGCAGCAGCGAAGACAGTCTGATTAAACGGTGGAATATCAACACCGGGCACTGTATCCAGACCCTGGCAGGGCACACCCTTGGGGTACGGGCCGTGACCTTTACGCCAGCGGGGCATACCTTAATTAGTGGGGGGGCCGATCAGCGGATTAAAGTGTGGAATCTGCAGACGGGGCAGTGCGATCGCACCTGGCAAGGCTACACCCGACAGATTTATACCGTTGCGTTTAGCCCAGATGGACAACAGATCGCCAGCGGGGGCAGCACCCCAGGCGTTAACCTTTGGAAAATTGCCTCTGGTCAAGCCCATACCTGCCTGACGCATTCGGGTTGGGTGTGGCAGTTGGCCTACGACCCGACCGGCCACAAACTGGCCACCGGTGGCGTAGAGGGTTTTCTCCGTCTCTGGGATACCCAGACCGGCCAATTAACAAACACCCTGCAAGGCCACCAGGGTTGGATTTGGACCCTCGCCTTTCACCCCCAGGGAACTTTAATCGCCAGCGCCGGGATCGAGCAAGAGATCCGCCTATGGCAGGTAGAGACCGGGCAGTGTCAACAGATTTTACCCGGCCACACTAGCGGTATTTGGGCCGTGGCGTTTCATCCCAATGGGCAGTGGTTAGCCAGCGGCGGGCTAGACGCGACTATTCGCTATTGGGCCATCTCAACGGGAGACTGTTTACTCCGCTGGGAGAGCCCCCATAGTTGGGTCTTGGCCCTGGCATTTAGCCCCGATGGACGATGCCTGGCCAGTGGTCACGCTGATGGAGCGGTGCAGGTGAGAGATCTGAGAACAGGAGAGACAAAAACTTTCCTGGGGCATACCAACCAGGTTCATGCCGTGGCCTTTAGCCCGGATGGTCAGTGGCTGGCCAGCAGCGGCGCAGACTGCCGCGTAAAACTATGGCATTGGGGCACGTCAGAAAGCAATCTAGAAGCCGATATGCGTGATTCAGCAGACGCTCAAGATTGTTGGCAGACCCTCCAAGGGCATCAAAAACTTGTCCGTTCAATAGATATCAGCCCCGATGGGAGCAGGCTCATCAGTGCCAGCGACGATGGGAGTTTAAAGCTTTGGCAGGTAACCTCTGGCCAGCTCTTAAAGACACTTACCCTCGAACGCCCCTACGAAAAGATGCAAATCTCAGGCATGACCGGAGTGACCCCTGCTCAAAAGCTGATGTTGCAAGATTTAGGGGCGGTATCCTGCGATCGCAGGGGGATTAGCAAAACCTATGAATCTTGAAAGATCTCCCCTGTCCCCCCTTCTCTCAAACTCGAGAGAAGGGGGGACAGGGAATAAGGTCTTAACCCATGCCAGCCATGGCTGGCTCACTCTCATAGGGCGTTGTCGCCATCATGGTGTCCATGCCCATAGACTTGGGCTTGTCATCCATGGACTTAGACATCGAACCCATCGGCATAAACTCGATGTAGTCAACCCGGCCATGCTCCGCGGTGGACGGTGAACCATCCTCATAGCCCTTGATGCTAAAGATGTCGCCAGACTTGACACTGACGCCCGTCAGCATCTTGCTAGTGAGGGTTTTCTCATCGGCAAAGCGGCTTCCCAGATTTTGATCCAGGTTGATGCCGACCAGTTGCTGATCGCCCTGCATCAGCTCTAGTTTACCTTCGCCATCGTTCTCATCAAAGTAGGCGATTTTAACGTCGTACTTGCCGGTTTTGCCGCCAAACTTAAAGGACGCCGTGCCAGTCTCGTCATTGGGGCACCGATCAGGCTGATAATCTCACCGCCCGAGGAGACTTTATTCGACTTGACCTTGTACGCCCCTGACAGCTGCATGGCTTCACCCTGGATGCGCATGCTGCCCATAGCAATGCCACTCTGGTTGGCGGTGCTATCTTCCTTGACCACTTCGATGCCACGACCGTCAGCAACGTAGTTCACCATATTGTCTAGCTTGATCGCGCCGCGAATTTTAGATTCGCTGTATTTGGCTGCCCCCTGGAGCTTGATTGTGCCAACTAAATCTCCATCATGGGCCCCATTGGGGTTGTTTTGGTCAGCATTGCCTTGGTTAGAGCGCAGGTGCAAGACGTAGTCCATGCCCGTCTTTTCAATCTTGTAGTTCTCAGCCGTATGGCCCTGAATTACAATCTTGTCACCCTGCTCCAGACTGAAGTCGGTGATCACGTCGTCGCCAATGCTCTCGAGCCAGTGGTCATGGCTGTTGTTGTTCTCCCCTGCCAGGGCATTATTAGCCCCGTTGATGCGACCATCCTCTTGGGTATGTTTCTTGAGGAACTTCTCTTTGGCGTCGATCTCGCCAGCAAACATGAAGGTGTCAGCCCCGTCACCCCCGGTCATAACATCATTGCTGGCCTTTAACGGCTCATTTTGGTTAACCACCTGCTTACCCAATACAGGGGGCTCACCCGCATCAGAGTAAGAAATCAGCACGTCATCGCCGTCGCCACCCATCATGGTGTCGTTGCCATTGCGGGCAGACAGCACGTCATCTTTAGCGCCACCCATCAGTTTGTCACTGCCTTTGGTATCGGCCAGACTCAGGGAGGTCAAAGGCGCGTCCATGGGGGGCTCTGGGGTTGGGGCTGGTTCTGGGGCCGGTTCTGGGGTCGGCTCTGGGGTGGGGGCTGGCGCGCCACTGCCGCTCTTAACAAACTCAACGTAGTCAACGCGGGCATGCTCGTTACCGTCTTCAAAGCCGTTGATTTTGAACAGCTCTCCGCGCTTGATATCAACGCCGGAGATCGTCTTGGTTGTGAATGTCTTCTCGTTTGGCCTGTCGCTGGGGAGCTGCTGATCTAGGTCAAAGGCTGCAACTTGCTTGCTGCCCTTTTGAATCTGAAACTTACCAGTGCCATCGTTTTCGTCATAGTACGCTATCTTCATGTCGTACTTGCCGGTTGCCCCCTTAAATTTAAAGGCAGCTGTTCCGGTCTCATCCCTGGCACCGCCCCTAAAGCCGATAACTTCTTTGCCAGAGGCAAATTTAACCCCTTCGGTCCGATAAGCGCCGGTCAACCGCATGTCTTCGGCCTGGATGCGCATTTCCCCGTTGGCGATACCGCTTTGGTTGGCGGTGGTATCTGCTTCGACCACCTCAATGCCACGACCGTCAGCAACGTAGTTCACCATATTATCCAAGGTGATGGCGTCGCGGATTTGCTTCTCGCTATATTTCGCAGCCGCCTTTTTTAACCGAATCGTCCCGACCAAGTCGCCATCATGGGCCCCGTTGGGGTTGTTTTGGTCAGCATTGCCCTGGTTAGAGCGCAGGTGCAAGACATAGTCCATGCCCTTCTTCTCAATTTTGTAATTCTCAGCCGTATGGCCTTGGATCACAATTTTGTCACCCTGGTCGAGGTTAAAATCGGTGATCACGTCGTTGCCAATGCTCTCGAGCCAGTGATCGTGACTATTGTTATTCTCTCCCGCCAGGGCATTGTTAGCCCCGTTGATGCGGCCATCAGACCGAGTATGCTTCTCGAGAAATTCTTCCTTGGCGTCGATCTCTCCAGCAAACACAAAGGTGTCCGCGCCGGCCCCCCCGGTCATGACATCTCTGCTGTTCTTTAAGGGCTCATTTTGGTTGACGACCTGCTTGCCGAGGACCGGCGGTTCGCCGGCGTCACTGTAGGAGATCAGCACATCATCCCCGGCTTTGCCTCGCAGTCGATCATTGCCATTGCGGGCAGACAGGACATCGTCCCCAGCGCCGCCTCTGACAAGGTCATTGCCAGCGGTATCGGCTAAGCTCATCGCCATGGTCCGGTAATCTTCTGGGGCATTGGCAATGCCGCTTTGGTTGCCGGTGGTGTCTTCCTTGACGACCTCGATGCCGCGTCCGTCGGCGACATAGTTCACCATATTCTCTACGGTAAGGGCATCGCGAATTTGCTCCTCGCTATATTTAGCCGCGGCCTTTTGCAACCGAATTGTCCCAACCAGGTCGCCATCATGGGCCCCGTTGGGGTTGTTTTGGTCAGCATTGCCCTGGTTAGAGCGCAGGTGCAAGACATAGTCCATGCCCTTCTTCTCGATTTTGTAATTCTCAACCGTATGGCCGCGAACCACCAGCTTATCCCCTTGCTCGAGGTTAAAGTCGGTGACCACATCGTTGCCAATACTCTCCAGCCAGTGGTCATGGCTATTGTTGTTCTCCCCCGCCAGGGCATTGTTAGCCCCGTTGATGCGGCCATCAGACCGAGTATGCTTCTCGAGAAATTCTTCCTTGGCGTCGATCTCAAGCGCCCACATAAAGGTGTCCGCTCCGGCCCCCCCAGTCATCCTGTCTCTGCTGGCCTTTAGCGGCTCATTTTTGTTAACCACCTGTTTACCCAGTACCGGCGGCTCCCCTGCGTCGCTGTAGGAAATTAGCACGTCATCCCCGGCGTTGCCTCGCAGTCGATCGTTGCCATTACGGGCAGACAGAACATCGTCACTGCTCCCCCCTTTGAGGGTGTTGTTGCCAGGGGTATCGTCTAAGTTTAAGGGCATCATGTTAGAATCAGAAGCTTTCATGTTGGGTGCCATAATTAGAAAGTTGCGTCTCTTACAAGTTGAGTCTTGGTTGGGCTCGTTGCAGCGGCGACAGGCAAAAGCTGCCCCTTTTAATCACAAAAGGAGATTTCTTAAACCCACGGCTTAATATGGATTAGAAGATTTTTTGACAGCAGAACAAATTTGAACGCATAGCCTAAAACCGGCTAACGAGCAGATTAAATAATGAGTCGCGGTTGCTGCGATGCGGTCACAACTCGATCACAATGTCTCGATTGCGATCAGCGCTTAAATACAGGGATCATGCCGCATGTTGTTCTACAGGAGACAGGCGGGCCTATGACGTCAGACCCAATATCCTAGAGATTACACAATATCTCTGCAAGGATTATCTCTGCGAGGGAACATTACTAGAGAATCTTAGAAGCCTTTGAATAGAGGCCTCCAGACCTGCTTAGAAGCTCAGGGATAAATTAGGGTAGAAAGATTTGCACCGATCAAACGCTGACAGGGAATATTCTTAACGGTAGCCTGCCCCAGTCGGTATTTAGCTTCACAGTGAGTTATTGTTCGTGAAGTCATCATGCACTCGACATATATATTAAAGTGCGCGTCGTTGGATTTGTCAATATTGATACGTCAGAATTTCTAATGCAGGAAATTCAGCGAATAACGTGAGTGGCGGATCAATTGCGCTGCCCTAAGCCCGTTTGCAGCTGATTAAAGACCTTTTGTGACGCTGTCTGGACGGTGGCAAACTTTTCTAGAATAGGCTTAATCTCGCGTTCCTCCTGCTCGACATCCGCATAAAACTGAGAGCATTCTCGCTCCAGGTCGGTGTAGATCAGGCCAAGCTTTTGGTTCAGCCGATCGGTGGCATCTTGGGCGAACGTGACCTTGGCGTTGTCTAGCGAACGTTCAAACTCTTGAATGATGCGATTGCGTCGCCAGGTAAAGCCCACCGCAAACACCAGTACCCCGATGCCCGCAAAGGCAACCTCCAGAGTGCTTAAAATCAGCTGTGCCGTCAGTAGCTCAATCACCTGGATAATCGCCACCGCTACGGCGGCGAAGGCCCCACCAATGCCCGCTGCTTCGCCTTCAAACCCAGGGTTGAGGGTTTTGATCAGACCGTCGTCCTCCAGCAGGTTCTCAACTTTGGCCTTAATTCCTTCGATGACTTCTTGACGGCGTTCTAAAATTTTGACCGGGATGCGGCCACTTTTGACTTGCCCGGTGGGGATACCCTCTAGATCCAGGGTGAGATCTTCTCCAAACTGACGAATGCCATCTACCAGATGGGCGGTGCCGTCATTGGCAAAGTCTTGTAGCTCGACCCTGAGTTCTTCTTGGCAGCGTTCGACAAATGCGTTGATCCACTGTTTGAGAGAGGCGTCACGATCAAAGATGCCGCGAAACGAACGCCCCACGACGTTTAAAAATGACAGCTGTTCGCGAAACTCTTGTTTGATGCGGGTGGTGATGGTGTCGTAGCGATCAAGCAGCTGTCGGACTAGGCCGTCGACTTCGAGTTGCGATCGCGACTGTCCATTCTCAAACCGTCGCTTGATCCGCGCCACCGCCAGCCGATCGGTGTGTAACCGCTGCTCAACCGCTTCGATGTGCTCTGCCAGGTCACCGATCAAGATCCGGGTGGTCTCACTCACCGACCGCAGTTTGATCCGATAGGTCTCCCCCGTGGCCACAATATCTTTGATATATTGCCGCACGGACTGAAAACCACTGTTATCCAAATCCCCCTCCTGTTCTAGCTCAGCGGAGGTCGGGAAAATCATGGGCGACGCGATGCGATGCTGATTAGCCAGTTCTTTGACTCGGGCGATATTCGTCTCTAAGTCTGCTGCCTTTCTGAGCAAATCGGCCTGTTGCAAAATAAAAATCACTTTTTTGCGCCACTGGTCGCTGACGTAGCCTAAAAAATCCCAGGCGCTTTTTTGGTAAGGATTTTTGGCAAACAGGACAAAAAAGGTGAGATCGCTGTTAGGGATATATCTCTCGGTAATAATTTGATGGTTCTGAATAATCGTATTGGTGCCCGGCGTATCCACAATCGAAATCTCTTTGAGAATCTCGATCGGGCGACCGATCTTTTTGAGGCTGGGTTCAACCTGCTGCTCAAAGGGGGCATCTGCGTAGACAATTTGCTGCACAATGTCGGTGCAGGGCTCCACATCGGTGGCACATACCTCCGCCCCCAGCAGGGCATTAATAAAACTGCTCTTCCCAGCTTTGACCTCACCCACAATCACAAACAGGAAAGGCTCATTAATATTTTTTCTCAGATTGTCGGTGGTCTCTTGCAGAGCGGTGTCGTTAATAATGGCCGCGAGCTGATAAACCTGACTGAGCAGCCCATCAAGCTGATCGCGATAGGCTTGCAGTTGTTGATCAATGATTTGACTGCTCATGGCATGCTTCCTATTCAACCGTGACCTAAAGCCACAATGTGCGGAATTTGGGCCTTAGCTGAAAATTATACTGGCATCAGCTAAGAACCTATATTCAGCAATCA
>JBCCRZ010000217.1:0-9021 GCA_039200855.1 Cyanobacteria bacterium P01_D01_bin.44
AATCGCAGCCAAATCGTCGGCTATTGGGCCAGGGGGTTGGTTCCCAAAATTGGTCAGCACGCTAATGGTTAAGGTTTCATCAGGGTAGTATGCCAAAACAGAGAGAAATCCACTAATGCCGCCGTTGTGGTGAATGCGCTGTCGCTCTAGATGAGAATCCAACACTAGACCATAGCCATAGAAGGCGTCAGGGCTATCTTCGGGAGTGTCCATTTTGGCGACTGGGCTCAGGAGAGCTGCCTTTGCAGTTTCACCTAAAACAGTTAGCGCTGGATTTTCCCCATAGAGCCATTGATTCCACGTGACTAAATCCGCGACCGTCGAATAGAGTCCACCTGCCCCTAGGGGCAGGCTCATATCAAAAGGCGGTGCCTGAAGATGGCTGTGGGTGTCACCCCCAGCGAAAAAGTAGCCCTGAGCCAGCCTGGGAATCACCGTGCGTGGAACTTCATAGCCCGTGTTGTTCATGCCCAAGGGCTCAAAAACTTTGGCCGCCATGTAGTCTGCATAGGGCTGCTCTGAAACCGTTTCAAGAATCTGGGTCAGCAAGATATAGCCTGAGTTGCTGTATTTAAATTTCTCCCCAGGGTTAAACTCAAGCGGTAAATCTTGGAAGCGAGCAACTATCTGCTCCAGGGTTGACGGTAATCGCAGCCACTCTTCGATATCGGGAAATGCCTCAGGGTCAAGGTATTCGGGAATGCCCGAGGTGTGGGTCAAAAGGTGGTGGACTGTGATGCGATCGCCCCCCGGATAATCAGGCAAATAAGCTGATACGGGAGCCTGTACGTCTATGAGACCCTGCTCTTGAAGCTGTAAGATCGCCACTGCTGTGAATTGCTTTGTAATAGAGCCGATCCGAAACTTAGTCTCGGGTGTGTTGGCAACCTCGTGCTCCCAGTTGGCCATGCCATAGCTGCGGGTCAGCAGGGGTTTGCCGTCTCGAGCAATCATCACATTGCCAGAAAATCGCCCTGTTTGGTTGTGGGCGTCTAGATAGGCGTCGATGGCTGCGATTTCACCCTCGCTCAAAGCAGCATTCAGTGAGTCAGTGGTTAAATTGGGAGGCATCTCTAATTCTTGTGTTTCAAGGGAACGTGGCGTTTGTTCAGAGGAGGATATTTGTGCGATGACGATTCTAGGGTGACTGCTCCAGGTCAACCCTACCAAAACTCCGAGCAGAGCAAGTTGGCAGCATCGTGCGGGTTGGCTAGCTTGATGACTCATAGTCCGATGACTCATAGTCCTTCAATATCTCAATCATTTTGTGATGTCTGTACTCTAACAACGTCAGCCATGAGCCCCCATAGCGAGAGGTCATTCAAATCGATGACTTTTGTCATGGGAGATGCAGGGCGAATGATTTAGGATCATCCAAGATAGGATTTGTATATTCTCTAACGGCTTTAGCGATCGGCAACACCATGAATCAAGCCATCCACAAAGTATCTCCTTCGATCGTGAAAACCCTGCGGTATGTGGAGTGGGTATTTGTGGTGGCAATTGTCCTGCGCATGGTTTTGCTACTGCTAAATGGCCCCCTGGACTACACACTCGGCCCAGGGGACTATATTGGTTTTAGTGTTTTGGGCATTTTGGCGCTGCTCAGCATTGTATCTCCGACGCGTTGGCCAACCTGGCAACGGCAAGTCTATATTTTGTTAGAAATTGGCTGTCTGCTAATCAGCCGATTATTGACTGACTGGGGGCTAGATCCCTATCTATATCTGGTTCTGGTCAAAAGCTGTTTTTTGTTGCCCCGTCGGAATGTGATTTGCACCACGATAGCAGCCGGGGTTGGCTGGCATCTGAGCCTGGCCCAGCGATTGTCCCAACAGTTTGCGGCCCCTAACGACGAAATTCGAGAACAGTTTGAAGCCTCTTTAGCAGCACCCAGACCTCTCTTGATTTTAGATGCGGTGATTAACAGCGCCACGATTTACTTCGTGATGAGCCTGTTGATTATTTTGCTATGCTGGGCGGTCTTAGCCGAGCGCAAAAGCCGACAGCAAGCCTCAGCCCTGTCTCAAGAAGTCGAGACTCTCGCCGCAGATTTAGAACGAACCCGCATCGCCCGCGACATCCATGACTCGCTGGGACACACCTTAACCACCCTCGATGTGCAGCTAGAGGTTGCCCAAGCTTTACATAGTCAGGAGCCTGAGCGGGCCTTACAGGCTCTAAACCGGGCTAAACACCTCTCTAATGAGTCACTGCAAGAAGTTCGGCGAGCCGTCTCCACGATGCGACACGGCAGTTTTGACCTCCCTGTGGCATTGGGTAGCCTGGTTGAGCAAGTCAAGCAAACCTATCCAGAGCAGCCGTTGACCATTGAGACTCAAATAAATTTACCCAGCTTGCCGCTTCAGGTGAGTCAGCAGCTTTTTTTGATCATCAAGGAGGGATTGACCAATATTCAAAAACACAGTCAGGCCTCCCTCGTCAAACTATGGGCGCAAATGACTCCAGAAGGCATCACAGTTGGGCTCTCAGATAATGGCATTGGCTTCTCGCCTGAAAAACCGAGTACGGGGTTTGGTCTGCGGGGCATGCAAGAGCGGGTGCAGCTTTTGGCAGGGCAGATGACGGTACACAGTACTCCGGGAAAAGGGACCTTAATTCAAGTGACGATTCCAGAGTGAGTTGGGCTTTCCATGATTCAGATTTTACTGGTTGACGATCAACCCATGTTTAGAGAAGGGCTAGCCTCTCTGCTGGCCTTAGAAGATGATTTTGAGATCGTCGGTGAGGCCAATCATGGGCAGGAGTCGATTACCCTGGCGGCTCAGCTCCAGCCGGATGTGATCTTGATGGATGTGCGCATGCCCGTATGCAATGGGGTCGAGGCTACCCGCGAAATCCATCAGCGGTTTCCCTGGATTCGGATTTTAGTGCTGACCACGTTTGACGAAGATGAATATGTGTTTCAATCGCTGGAGGTGGGTGCGTTGGGCTATTTGCTCAAAAGTACCCCTGCAAAACAGGTTGCGATCGCAATTCGCAATATCCACCAGGGCTATAGCCAACTCGGCCCCACCATTGCCCCCAAAGTCTTTTCCCAAGTCAAAGCCCCGACCCCAAACCCCAAGCCAGCTCCGCAGGTTTTGTTTAACTCTCGCGAGTTAGAGATTTTGAAACTGTTGGGGCAGGGTCACAGCAACCGCGAAATCGCCGAAGCCTTGCACCTCACTGAAGGCACGATTAAAAACCACCTGACCAATATTTTTACGCAGCTAGACGTTCGCGATCGCACCCAGGCAGCCCTTTGGGCGCATCAGCACCTGCTGCTCTAGATATCTTCAAAAGCTAACCCCCTTTCATCACACTGTCACAGTGGGAAAGTCTGTCGGTTATCCAGGGCTTTGCCGGTCAAGATATCGAAGTCGCGAAATATTATCCTGAAGACAAAGACTTTTTGCTTGAGTTTGAGCCAACCGTCGTCCATTATGAAGTCGTTGGGCAATCTCAACACAATCCGTTTGGCTAGGTTTGATTATGAAATTATAATAAGCTATAGAACTTAACCTCTCATCCTTCCATGATCGCTACCACCCCTTCACCCAATGGGCTGCGCCTGATAACCAGAGCTGATTATCATCGCATGGCAGAGGTTGGTATCCTGGCTGCGGATGAACAGGTTGAGCTGATTGCCGGACAGATCATTCAAAAAATGCCCAAAGGTCCCGCCCACAGCGCCCTATGCAAACGCATCGAAAAACTTTTCGAACGTCTTCTCGGCGATCAAATACTTGTTCGATTGCAAGACCCTATTCAGTTAGATACTTACTCAGAGCCAGAACCGGATATTGCTGTCGTTCATCCCAGCGATAACTTTTATGCTGACCATCACCCTACCACGAGCGAAGTTTATCTGATCGTCGAAATTGCCGATACCACAATCAATCGAGATTTAGGCACCAAGGCAGATCTCTATGCAGCCGCAGGCATTGCTGACTATTGGGTTTTTAATATCACGACACAGCAACTTCACGTTTTTAGAGAGCCGCAATGGGATGGTTACCAGCGTCAGATCATCCTCAAGGCTCAACAATCTATTGCTCTCCTGGCGTTCCCCACTTGTGTCATGACGGTGCAAGCGTGTTTTGGCCTACCAGAATAGGCGTCCATTGCCAGGAAAACCATGTCAAAATTGTTGCATCGATACATGACGAAAGCGACTATCGCTGAAGGTGATCACATTCGTCGGTCGTTTAACTGGGTAATGTCTCGGCGTGGCCTGCTGAAAGTCTACGATGACCGCCTAGCCTGTGGGGACTGGGATATCCCATACGCTGATATTGAGGAGGCTGTCTTGTTTCGCATTTAGGATACTGGATTTGGGATCAGTTTTTTCGCGAGGGTTAGCGTGCCGAAACAAAATAGAGTTCTCTCAGGGGTAATCGCGATCTTACTGGTGATGGCGATCTACGCCGCTAACTTTGTAGCGGCCCGCTATAGCATTCTCAATGGTTTAACGTCACTTGACTTAGTGGCTTTACGCTTTTTTGTCGCTGGGCTGATCATGCTGCCCTCCTTTTGTCGTTTAGGTCTTAGCGACCTGGGTGGGTTAGGGTGGCCCAGGGCAAGCCTCCTGGCTTGTCTGGCCGGGGCTCCTTACATGGTCGTTTTTTTGTTTGGCCTCAACTTTGCCCCTGCCTCCCACGGCGCAGTTTTGAATCCTGGTATTGTGCCATCTGTTGTTTTTATCGGTATGGTGTTTTTAAGGCTTCAGTCGTTTTCTCTAAAAAGGCTGATTTCGCTGCTGTCTATCACGCTTGGGGTGGTGTTTGTCACCGCGTCTTCATTCTCTCTGCAAGGGGCAGTGTTGTTTGGCGATCTGCTACTGCTCGGCTCGGGCGTCAGCTGGGGGCTTTTTACCCTTTTGACTAAGCTGTGGGCTCTGAAGCCGATACAGAGCGCGGCCATTGTGTCGGTAATCTCCTTGTTGTATATCCCCCCATATTTGCTCTTTTTATATGATGGGTTTGAGGGGGTTGCGATCGCACACGTTGTGTCTCAAGCCATTTTTCAGGGCATTGTCATGTCTATTGGCACTATTTACCTGCTGACCTATGCTGTCCAGTGCTTAGACGCGCAGCTAACGGCCCTATTTAGCCCGCTGGTTCCGGTGTTGACGACCTTAATGGCGATTTCCCTACTTGGAGAAATTCCTACCTCAATCCAGGTGACGGGCATTATTTTGGTTGTTTTGGGTATGCTTAGCGTCGCAAGACTGAAGTCTGCATCTGATTAGCGTGGGTTTTGCTTCTCCACCAAAGTTCCAGGTAAAATAGAGCTGAAGCCTCAATTTGGAAGCTTGAGAGGTCCGCCAAAATGGTACAAGCCCCATCTAAGCAACTGACATTGGCAGAATTTCTGCAATTGCCGGAAACGAAGCCTGCCAAGGAATACATCGACGGTCAAATTATCCAGAAACCCATGCCACAGGGAAAACACAGTGCCATCCAAGGCGAATTTATGCCTGCCATCAACGCTGTTGTCAAACCTGAGCGAATCGCCCGAGCCTTCCCTGAATTGCGGTGCAGTTTTGGCGGGCGGTCAACAGTTCCTGATATCGTCGTGTTCACCTGGAGTCGTATTCCCCGTGATGAGAATGGGGAAATTGCCAATGCATTTCCGATTGCGCCAGATTGGACGATTGAAATTTTGTCCCCTGACCAAAGCCAAACAAAGGTTACAAAAAATATTCTTCACTGCCTCAAGCATGGCACCCAAATGGGTTGGCTGATCGATCCAGACGAGCAAACTGTGTTTGTCTATCGACCTAAGCAAGAAACAGAAGTCTTTGATGAGCCAGATGATGTTTTGCCTATGCCAGACTTTGCCAGTAGGTTACACCTGACAATTGGGGGTTTGTTTGCCTGGTTGCTAGAGTAAATATCAATATTCAATCTTAGTATGATGAGATTTAGAATGATATCTTTTCATCATGAAGGCAGTAGTTTAAATTCATATGAACCGAAATCAAAATCGAAAGACTAATCAGAGCAGAAAGCTTGACGACAGAGAAATTCCAGCTCTTCTGCTAAAGACAGGATATTTAACTGTTTGAAGTGAACCCCTAAATTTGGACAGTAAAATCAGGTAGTAGAAAGACTGGACTTATCAGTCTCATCTTTAGACGACTGCTATGACTCCCTCCACTTTGCTTCAAATTCACTGGGTGTCAAATAGTTCAAAGAAGAGTGAATTCTTTTCTTCATGTATACCTCTTCTAAAAACTCTTCTATTCTCTCATACACTTCATTAAAATTGCGATACTCCGATAAGTCAACTTCCTCTTCTTTGATGGTTCTCATCAGCCGCTCAGCATAGCCATTCTCATAGGCTTTGCCCACCCCAGCCATACTAATCGATATCTCCTTTTCCTCCAACATCTGGACATAATCATTCGCCGCATATTGAACCCCTTGGTCTGAATGATGTATCTCTGGAATATACTGTCTCAATCCTTTCTCCAAGGCTGTTATCGTCAATCGCTTTTCCATCGTTCTATCCAAATGCCAGCCTCGTATGCTGCGCGTAAAAACATCCATCAACACCGCTAAATAAACAAACTCTTCCCTTAACCGGATATACGTGATATCAGCCACCCATAATTGCTCTGGCCGTTCTACGGCTAGCTCTTTGACCAAGTTGGGATATCGCTTGTATCCATGAACACTGTTGGTCGTTCGCTTTCTCCTAATCTTTCTTCTTGCCAGTAGCCCTAGCTCTCGCATCAGTCGGCTGATTCGCTTGTGGTTCACATCCCAGCCTTCTCGCTGCAATTGCTACGTAATCCGACGGTAGCCATAGGTGGGATAACGTCCGGCTACATTTGCGATCGCTTTTTTCAATGCCACCTCTTCGACCTCTTTTTCCGTTCGGGGTTGATAGTAGTAGCGACTCCGACTGTAGCCAATCACATCGCAAATCACCTGGATCGGATACTCGACTTTTAGCTGCTCAATCATTATTCGCTTCCGTTCAGGCCCCACAAGTCTGAAGCTTTTTTTGCCACTGCTAGCTCCATCGTCAAGCGCCCTATCATACGCTCCAACTCCGCTATTCGCTCCGCTGAGTCCGCTCTCACCCCTTTCCCGCCAAAGGCCAGATGGGCCTGTTTGAGAAATTCGTTACGCCAACGGTTGATCACCGATGAATGCACCTTATGCGCCCGACTGGCCTCGCTTACACTACGTTGACCACTGATCACCTCCAATACGACTTTGGCCTTAAACTCGCTGCTGTAATTTCTGTGCTTGTTTGACATAATGCCTGCCCCCTATGGACTCTAGCTTACTCTCTCTAAGCACTGTCCTAATTTTGGGGGTCACTACAGTTATTGTAATTTTAATAGTACTAAGCATAGTCAATATATCTCTCAAGTCAGATGAAATCAGGAGTAATATCTGGAGCTTTTCGATTGATATCAAAGTCACATCAATCACTTTGCTTCTTATTTTTATTCTCTGGCTTCCCATTTTACTGCCTTGGCTGATTTCGCTATTTCCACAGCTTCAAGGTTCATTGAACTGGTTAAGAAGGCAAGGTATTGAAGAAGTTGAGACTAATTTGCTGAGAATAAAACTTCGATATGGTGTAGAAGAAGCATCCAAGAACTATGAAGAAGAGATTTGGGAGCCTGGAGCTACCAGTGCAACACTGACTTCTCGCGAAACGCATGAGCAAATTGAGAGGCGTTATCGAGATGCCATAACTCTAGTTGATACGGCAAGCAATATTGATTCAGTAGAAGCACTCAGGAGAATAGACCAATTAGCTAACTACTACGATAAAGTAAGATATGAGATGCCTTCTGGGTCAAATCGAACGAGATTGATGCGTGAAATATCCTCAATCATGTGGGCTTTAGTTCCTAAAACTGTTAGCTTTCCCGTTCGCGAGAGATTAATGAGTGCTAAAGCAGGGAAGCGTCTTTCTGCTTACAAATACATCGAGTGGCAACCGTCGGCTCAGCATATAAATCTGTTGCTTTCTAGAGCCGTTGGCGTATTGGAGATGCCTTTTGGGCAATACAGTGCTTTGTTGGCCTTGAGAAGAGTTGTCGCCAATCATCAATTGACGCCAAATCAATCGAAAGAAATCTCAAGCATTTTGAACTGGTCGGGAGAGCTTGATTACATTAAATCCTCTCAAGGGCGTTCAGGACTGACGAAAGAAATTCTATCCATACTAAGATGAGTCTACAAGAACATTTTTGATTAAACTACGATTAAAGTTTGACCGTTGGTCTTTTGACTTTCCCCAAGCCAAAAGACATACTCATGTCGCGGACACTCTGAACAGATGGCATTTGCATGAGTGAATCTTCAATCGTTTTAAACCCAAGAACAATTCCTGAAGCCCCCAGAAATCGGTTTTATCGAACTGTCTGGCGCTGGCATTTTTATGCGGGATTATTCGTGATTCCCTTCATGCTGATGTTAGGTACCACCGGGATTATCTACCTCTTCAAACCGCAGTTAGATGCGGCCATGTATCACAATCTGATGTATGTGCAGCCCGGTGCAACCCTGCTGCCCTATACAGAGCAGGTCCAGGCTGTGCAACAGGGTTATCCACACGCAACCCTGACCGAATTCACCCCCAATATTGCCCCTGATCGCAGTACTGAGGTCGCGGTCACCACAGCTGATGCGCGCAACCTGACCGTGTTTGTTAACCCGTATACGGGGCAGCTCCTAGGCGAGCAAGACGCAGACAACAATCTCCAGGCAAACGCCCGTCGCCTCCACAGTGAACTCATGCTCGGCACCTGGGGAGATTATTTCGTAGAGCTAGCGGCCTGTTGGGCACTAGTGCTGCTGATATCTGGCATCTATTTATGGTTCCCTCGCAGAAACCTCTCTCTATTCGGTACCTTGATTCCTCGACTATGGAGTCAAAATAAGCGCATATTCTGGCGCGATTTGCATGCCGTTCCTGGTTTTTATGGGGTTTTGCTCGTAGGTTTTCTAATTCTGACTGGCCTGCCGTGGTCAGCCTTTTGGGGTG
>JBCCRZ010000218.1:0-8958 GCA_039200855.1 Cyanobacteria bacterium P01_D01_bin.44
CAGGCTACAAGGCTATACAGAGGACGAATATTTCACAGCCAGCGATTTAAACGTTTATTATGATCCTGACAACCGCCTATGGCACAAGCGGCCTGATTGGTTTTTAGCGGTGGGCGTTCCCTTCTTGTCGGCGGGTGGGGACATGCGACTAAGCTATGTAACCTGGCAAGAAGCGGTCAATCCTTTTGTGGTTGTTGAGCTGATTTCGCCGGGCACCGAAGCCGAAGATCTGGGTGAAACCACAGCCGAGCCGGAGGCTCCCCCGCCAAAGTGGGTGGTCTATGAGCAGATTTTGCAGGTTCCTTACTATGTGGTGTTTAATCGCTACACCGATGAGCTTCGCGTTTTTAAGTTAGCGGCTGGGCATTATCAAGAACAGTCTTTGCCAGACAATCGACTTTGGATACCGGAGTTAGACATAGGGCTGGGGCTCTGGTATGGCACCTATGCAGAAGGCACCCATCGGCAAACCGAGCGGCAGTGGCTGCGATGGTATGATGCCGACGGGCAATGGCTAATGACCGATGCAGAGCTGGCCAGACAACGAACCGAAGCAGAACGTCAACGGGCCGAAGCAGAACGTCAACGGGCCGAGGCAGAACGTCAACGGGCCGAGGCAGAACGTCAACGGGCCGAAGCAGAACAGCAAAAAGCGCTGGCCGAGCAGCGGCGAGCAAACGATGCGGAAGTGCAACTCGCGACGCTCAAGGCAAAACTGAGAGCACAGGGGATTGATCCAAATGGCTTACTTGAGTAAATAATTGGGCATCTCGTATTCACCCCTCATCTTCTAAGGCCCCACATCTGCCCCCAGCATTTCTAACACCACTGACTCCAAATTCTCGCTACCCTGGTGTCGAATGCCAATAAAAAACGTGGGTGCTCTTTCCACGCCATACTGATAACCGCTGTCGATATCTGCCTGGATACGCGGCTCGTGTACGTGGTCAGTGAGGTCTTGCAAGACCCTCTCTACGTTTAGGCCAAGCTGGTCTGCATAGGCGATCAGGTCACCGTCTGTGAGAGATTGTTGTTGCTCAAACAGCAGATCGTGCATCTCCCAAAACTTACCCTGCGCCCCTGCCGCCTCCGCTGTCTCAGCCGCTTTTTTAGCCTGGGGATATCGCAGCGATTGGGGAAAATGGCGAAACACAAAGCAAAACCGAGCGCCCAAGCGGGCCTGGAGCGATTTAATCGTGGCGTAGGCTTTCCCAGACTGGGGACATTGGAAATCGGCATATTCGATCAAAAGATAAGGGGCTGTGACAGCCCCCCGAACATGATCCGCCGGTCGCAGCGGTGGGGTCACCTGCGCCTCAATTTTTTGGTTACACATCAATAGCTGATTAAGCGACTCTAAACGCTTAAATTTTAGGAGAATTCACGCTAAAAATAGCCTGCCCTGGGTTTAGACCTGCCCCTTGGCTTCTGATTGACTTAATCGCTAACAAGAAGGCAGGCTGTAATCCCTAACTTTTGGTCAGGTTGAGTCAACATAGAGGCAGGTCAATCCAGATTAGTAAGGTATAATTATAAAGAAAATATTAAAAAGCATTACTTTTCTTAGCGAGGTTTTCCTTCAGAGACGTCTTTCCTCAGATCGGCCTTTGTTGGGGTAAGTGCTGGAAACTCAGGGTTTTAGATAAAGTCCTTTATGAATTGGCTACTGTGATGATCGCGACTACTCGCCTCAATAAACGCCGCAGTAAACATAGTCTGACATTCCCAGAGGGGACCACTCAGGACTCGCTGCTGAGTGGGGTGGCCGAGGCGGCCCGGCGATTGCTGGTCATTGCAGACTTTGACGCTGCGGTGAATGATGCTCTAGAGGCGATCGCAACCGCCGCCGCCATTGACCGAATCTTTATTTACCAGCATTGTGAAGACGCCCAGTCTGGCAGAGAATTTGCGACTTGCCCTTATGAGTGGACGCAGCCAGGTGTTATCAGAACGTGCGAGATACCTGGTCAATATCCCATGTTTTACGATGAGTTTGATGGCTATACCCAGTGGGTTGCTGAACTAAAATCTGGGCAGTCTGTGCAAAAGCTAGCGCGAGAGATGTCTGCGGCGGGTCAAATCAAGCAAAAGCAAGAGCAGGCGCTCTCAGTCCTGACCGTTCCCATCTTTATCGAGGGCACCTACTGGGGTAACTTCGGCTTTGACGACTGCACCACCGAGCGGATCTGGAGCGATGCCGAGATCTCAGTGCTAGAGACTGCCGCCGCCAGCTTTGCCGGGGCACTGCAGCGGCGGGGCCACCAGGCCGACCTCGAAGCCTATAACCAGCAGCTGCGCCAGCGCGATGATTTGCTCAACAGCGTCAACGCCGCCGCCCAGTGTTTAGTTGCTCAGGATGATTTGGCCCAGGCCATTCCCAAAGTGCTGCGGATTTTGGGTGAGGGCGCACGACAAGATCGGGTTTATGTGTTTGAGAATTTGATTGAGCCCGAAACCGGAGAGATTCTTTGGGATGTGCCGTTTGAGTGGGATGCCCTCGGAATTCCATCTCAGTTGGTTCTAGGAGCTTATTTCCCCATTCCCATGAGTGCCTTCCCTAAGCAGGTTGTCGAAACTGTACAGCACGGACAAGTTATTCAGTGTTTGACGCGCGAATTGGACGGTGTAGCGTTTGATCTAAACGATGAGGGGCAAACTTTATCTTTGGTAGGTGTTCCTATTACGGTCTCAGGAAAGTGGTGGGGGGTCCTGGGTTTTGACGACTGTACCATCGAGCGGGTCTGGACGGATGCTGAAATCGCGGTTTTAGAAACCGCTGCTGCCTGTATCGGCAGTGCCATCGAGCGCGATCGCACCCGCCAAGACCGCGAAGCCGCTGCCCAGGTCCGCGCCGCCGAGCTAGAGGCCCATAACCAGGCGCTAGAGGGCCGAGACCGCATTCTGCAAGCCATGGCCACGGCCTCAAACGTGCTGCTTACCGCAGATGACTTCGACCTGGCCGTCAATACGGCGCTGCGAATTTTGGGAGAGAGTGTGGGGTGCGATCGCGTTGGCGTCGGCCAGCAGCACGACGACCCAACTGTTGAAACCCTGGGCTTCGTCCGATTTCTCTACGAGTGGGATTCATTGGGGACCAGCTCACAACTCAATGACCATCAGGGTCTGACAGACTTTTACTGGCAGGCGATGGGGATGGAAGACTGGTTTGACGCAAACATCCGGGGAGAGGCATTTGGCCGGGTTATCGATGATCTGCCTGATTCCTTTCGTCAAAGCCAATCAGCCTTGAGGGTAAAGTCTACACACAACATTCCTATCTTTGTCGAAGGCCGCTTTTGGGGCGTTTTTGGCATTGATCACTGCCGTGAAAAGAGACTTCTAACCGAAGCTGAGCTAGCCGCGTTTAAGACCGCTGCCAACTGTGTGGGCAGCGCGATCGAGCGAGACCGGGCTATCAAAGCTAGAGCCGCCGAGCTAGAGCAGCATAATCAGACCCTGGCCGAGCGCGATCGCATCCTCGAAGCCACCGCCGCCGCCGCCAACGTTATGCTCACCGCCGATGACTTTGATAGCGCTGTGAATACGGCGCTAAAGATTGTGGGCGAAGGTTTGGGCGTTGATAGAGTCAATTTAGGAAAGTATTTTGCTGCAACCGATCGGCAGTCACCAGGCTATCACCAGTTTTTGTATGAATGGACCTCACCCGGGACTACGGTCCAGATGAAGCATCCTAAACTCGTACGCATCAGCGATAGCGGCATAGAGTTTGCGATTGATACTGTGCGTAGAGGTGAAATCTTTGGCGGTGTCGTTGAGGAGTTACCTGAACCCTTTCGTAGCGGTCAGCTAGAGCTGGGCGTTAAATCGACTTATTCTGCTCCAATTAAGGTAGAGAACCGTTATTGGGGTGTAGTTGGCTTTGATGATTGTCAGAAGCTCACTCGCCGCAGTGAGTCAGAACTCGAAGCTCTCAAAACGCTCGCTAACTGCATTGGTAATGCTATCGAGCGAGACAGTACCGTAAAAGCCAGTGAAGCGGCTGAGCGAGAGATGATTATCGCGCGGGAGCGGGCAGCGCGGGCGGCTGAGCTAGAGGCCGCTAATCAGGTGCTGACCAGGCGAGATCGCTGGCTTGAGACCACTGCCATCGCTGCCCATCAGCTGCTTTCTAGCGACGATGTCAGAGCTGGCGTCAGGGTGGCGCTGCAAACCATTGGCGAAAATCTTGAGTGCGATCGCGTCTCAGTCATGCAGCACATCCTAGCGCCCGATGCCCCTGCGGCGGATTTGGGGCTGATGAGAGTCCTCTACGAATGGGATGCCGAGGGGATCCGCTCTCAATGTGAAGATCTGGATCTTCGTGAAATTCCCAGTGACGGGGTCGAAGACTGGTTTAAGCGAGTCATGGCAGGCCACTGGGTAGGCGGCCTAATCGGGGTGCTTAAAGACCCCTTTCGCAGCAGTATGCAAGCCCTAGACATACAATCGACCTATGCGATGCCAGTCTTTGTAGAGGGCAAATTTTGGGGCATCGTAACCATAGACCACTGTCGCGATGCCAGGCGACTGAGTGCAGCTGAGCTAGCGGTGTTTAAGACCGCGGCGACCTGTGTGGGCAGCGCGATTTATCAGGCAACTGTGCGGCGCGATCGCGCCGCACAGGAGCGGGCAGCTGAGCTAGCTAAAACCAATGCGGCAATTAGTGAAACGCTGAGTGCGCTGACGGCCACGCCTGAGCTAAACGAGTTTTTAGGACAAATCTTGATCAAGATTTCTGAGCAGATCGGGGCTTGCAAGGCGCATCTGTTTTTCTATGACGAAGAAACAGAGACACTATGCCAACACATCGCAGTGCAAGAGGGTCAGGTCTATCAGGGCGCAGCCCCCGGTGACCCTGAGATGTTTCGTCATCCTATCCCAATTGAATTGTCACCGATTGCTTGGGAAAGAATCATCAACTCATCAAAGCCATTTACTTTTGATGAAAGCAACCCCGAAGACGCTGATCTTCTATGGCCTGAATCTCTTATCTGGCACCAAAAGGAAGGGCATCGTGCAGCCACCTGCGCCTGTATGAAGGTCGGCCAAAAGCCCATTGGCTTCATTGGCTTCGCCTTTCGCCACATTGCTGTTCTCACTGACGAGCAGCTTGAATTTATCCAGGCCCTCACCAACCAAGCTACGCTTTCAATTCACCTCACTTACCTCGCTGAAGAAGTCAAGCAGGCTGCCATTCTACAAGAGCAAGAGAAAGCGGCACAGGAGCGGGCTACGGAGTTGGCTAAAGCTAATCTTGTGTTGAAAAAAACGATTGACACCTTAGCGACCGAGCCGGAACTATCACGTTTTTTGGGCTATGTGCTGCAGGCGATTGCAATACAGTTTGACTCGCCTTTTTTGGAGTACTGGCGTAACGGGAAAGACGATATTGCTTATTTGGAACTAGTCGTCATCAACGGTGAAGTGCTAGCTGGCGAACATTTATTAGGTCACCATGGAGTTGAAGGGCTTATAGTTCCTTCCGATGCGATTGATGCTGAGACGCTATTTCAGCGTACTCAGCATACTGAGTACGCAATCTCGCCAACGGATGGCTTAGTCGGATCTTTCTATGCCAATCTTCAAAACTGGTGCCATAGCCGGGATGTTAATTTGCCAGGAAAAGCCGTTAACTTTCCAGTTGTCTTGGGCAAAAAATGCTTCGGTGCGATCGCCATTTTCTTGCATGAGGATCGAGTACTCTCAGAAGAAAATATCGCACTAGGTTATGCCCTTACTAATCAAGCTGCCCTGGCCTTACAGCTCACTCGCCTTGCCGAAGAATCTAAGCAAGTTGCTATCTCACAAGCGCAAGAGAAAGCTGCCCAGGAACGGGCAGCAGAGTTGGCGAAGACTAATGAGGCCATTAGTCGCACGTTATCTACACTTGCAACAAGTCCAGAACTCAATAATTTCTTATGCTTGCTCGTACAAGAGCTTTCCGAGGTAGTGGGCGCTTTTAACACAGGGTTGTTTCTATATGATGCTGAATCACACACGCTGCGTCGGTATATTGCGGTCCAAGATGGGCAAGCGTATCTGGGGAATATTCCCCGAGATACGGAAATGTTGCGACATCCTTTCCCAGCGGATATAACCAATATTTGGCAAATGATTCTCGATGCGCCTCAACCCATCACTTTTGCAGAGGTAGGTGCTCCAGCAGAGAATCCATCAAATCTATGGTGGGAAGATACGATCGCCTGGCACGTTAGCGAAGGGCATCAGGAGATAGCTTGTGCCAGATTAAAAGTGGGCGAGATTCCACTTGGTTTTATCGGCTTTTGCTTCAAAGAGCACCGGACTTTTACCGCCGAACAACTCGAACTGGTTCAAGCGCTGGCTAACCAGGCTACCCTCTCCATTCATCTCACCCACCTCGCTGAAGAAGCGAAACAGGCTGCCATTCTACAAGAACAAGAGAAAGCCGCACAAGAACGGGCGGTTGAGCTAGCGAAGACCAATGAAGCCCTTAGAAAAACCCTTAATGTTCTCACTACTGAACCCGAACTCGATCGCTTCCTGGGCAAAATTTTGACCCAGATTAATGAACAAATCGGGGCCGACGATGCTCACTTGTTCCTGTACGACCCAGACAGCCATACCCTTCGTCAACAGGTCGCCGTGCAAAGCGGCCAGGTCTTTCCCTTTAATGCCCCCGGCGATCCTGATATTTTCCGTCAGCCTGTCCCCGCCGATCTCACCCAGTCTTGGCAAATCACGCTCAACTCGCCTAAACCCTTCGTCATCGATCAAAATGACCCCGAGTCTGCAGCTTTCCTTTGGCCCGGCACCGCTAAATGGCACCAATCTAGAGGCCACTGCACCGCTGTTTGTGCCTGTATGAAAGTGGGCCATCAGCCTCTGGGCTTTATTGGCTTTGCCTTCCGCGACTGCATTGTGCTCACCGACGAGCAGCTCGAATTTATCCAGGCATTGACCAACCAGGCCACGCTCTCAGTTCACCTCGCTCACCTGGCCGAGCAAACCCAGAGCACTGCCCTGACCAATGAGCGCAACCGCCTCGCCCGCGAGATTCACGATACGTTGGCCCAGGCCTTCACGGGCGTGTCACTCCAGCTTGAGGCCGCCAAAGGTGTGCTCAACCGCAACCCTGATGAGGCCCAAACCTATATGACCCGCGCGGGCAACCTGGCCCGTCGCGGGCTGTCTGAGGCCCGTCGCTCGGTGCGGGCGCTGCGATCGCAGGCCCTAGAAACCGACACCCTGCCCAGGGCGCTACAAATCGCTCTCCAGGAAATGACCCAAAATAGTCCTATGCAGGGCGAGTTTAACCTGATCGGCACCCCCCTCCCCCTCCCCGAAGATTTGCAAACCAACCTGCTGCGCATTGGCCAGGAGGCGATCACCAACGCTCTGCGCCACGCCCAGGCCCAGCACTTGATATTGACCCTACAGTTTGCCCCAGAGCAGGTCCGCATCTATATCACAGACAACGGCAAAGGCTGTCAGATCAATGCCATAACCGAGGTCGAAGGCTTTGGTCTATTGGGTATGCGCGAACGCACCCTGCGTTTTGGCGGCCAGTTTTCCTTCAAGAGCGCCCTGGGCGAAGGTACCATCATAGATATCATGATTCCTATGGAGGGTAGAGAGTAGAGGGTAGAGGGTGGAGAACCTTACCTACCACCCACCACCGTTCGGCTGAGCGCTCACGTCGAAGCCCACCACCCACCACCCATTACCCACCACCCATTCCCACCACCCACCACCCATTACCCACCACCCACCACCCTCTACTCCCCCCATGCCCTCAGACACCCCCATCCGAGTTCTCGTCGTCGAAGATCACAATGTCGTCAGACAGGGGATTGTGGCAATTCTCAACCAGCAAGGCGACATCACGGTCGTGGCTGAGGCCCAAAATGGCAAAGAGGCCATTACTCAACACCAGGCCCATGCGCCCGATATTACCCTGATGGATCTGCGCATGCCCCAGATGGAGGGGCTAGAGGCCATCATTAAAATCCGCGAACTTTCGCCAGAGGCGCGCATCGTCATTCTCACCACCTACGACACTGACGAAGATATCTACCGGGGGTTGCAAGCCGGGGCACGGGGCTACTTGCTTAAAGACACCACCGCCGAGGATCTCGCCAAGGCTGTACGGCAGGTCCACCAGGGCAAGCGATATATCCCAATGGAGGTCGGATTAAAACTGACCGAGCGCCTTCAGGAGTCAGATCTAACCGAGCGCGAGCTAGATGTGCTTAAGCTATTGACCAAAGGCAAAAGTAACCAGGAGATCGCCAAGGCCCTGTCGATTTCAGAAGGCACTGTCAAATTTCATGTGAATAATATTTTGAGCAAGCTGGGGGTTAGCGATCGCACCCAGGCCGTCGTCACCGCCCTCAAGCGCGGCATCACTCGCCTCGATTAGCGGAGTATTTGATTCACACCGATTTGCGCACCCGTCTTTCCAAAATTTGAAGGTCAGTTACCGACTAAAGGCGTAACTTAATTGTCGGCAGCAACCCACTATTGATGATTCTCCTCAGCAACGCTTGATCGAGATCAAGTCGGCACTCAAACTTTGCATATTCTCATTTTAAGTTAATCAATCCAGCCAGAAAACAACAACAATAAGAACGTCGAGAGCGACATCCTGATCAATCTCCCCAACCCCCTCCCAGTCATGGGAGAGGAGGCTAGACTCGGCATTCCTTAGGACTTGAAATAAATAGCCTCGCATTCTGTTGCGTGAGCTTTCCCTACACAAAGCTAGCGGGTTGGATATCTACCCAAAGCTTTGTTGATGACTCAGGCGCAACATTTATCTATATCAGAGGACATCTAAATGAGTGAACAGTCTGTCGAAATGTCATTGCTGCCTACAGAGAGCTTGCTGCCGGGCAGCACAGCCCCCTTATTTGCTAGCTTTTTTGAGGGGGCCGACTTTTTCCCGAGCCCGGAGGCTGGCGGAGGCCTCTATGCTGC
>JBCCRZ010000219.1:0-8951 GCA_039200855.1 Cyanobacteria bacterium P01_D01_bin.44
CGATGAACAATATTGCCAAGAAGTGGAACAGACCTATTAAGAATTGGAGAGCAGCCCTGTCGCATTTTGCTATCCTATTTCCAGAACGCTTTTCCGCCTAAGAAAAAAGCGCTTACACAAAAATACGATCACTCTCGATTGCTTCTGAAGAATATACCGAATATGTTCCGGAGTTACATCTTCAGGCAACAATTCATTTTCTTTCTTTAGAGATTCAAACTCCCGAAAATTTTTTTCCCACAGAGACGTGAAATTATCTACTCCATCACAGTTGATGATCGCAGAGAAAACCTCACTATCTGTCATTTTTTTTGTTATCTGAGGTATGACATTAGCGAGGGAAGTTTTTCCAACTCCCCGCTCACCGTATAAGATTACGTGCTGTCCTTTCTGGGCTACAGCATTCACCACTTGACCTACTTGATCCAGTCTTCCTGCGAATAACTCTTGGCTATCAATAGGTGCACTTGGAGTAAATACTTGAGCAGCTTTGTAATAGCGCTGCATTTGCTCAGGACTAGATGGAGTACCGCTTTGAGTCATATTTTGTGATTGCTAAGCCTCCAAATTACTGCTCAAGGCAACGAAAGCCAGCGAGATTTCCGAATCAACATCTAAAAAAATAGCATAACGTCTAAAAAAACGGTTTAACGTCTTAGTATTTTGCAGGCCTCCTGCGCAGCCTATCCGTTGCGTCAGGTAGACAGACCTCCTAATCAACGTCTAAAAAAAACAATTAACGTCTAAAAAAACGGTTTAACGTCTTAGTATTTTGCAGACCTCCTGCGCAGCCTATCCGTTGCGTCAGGTAGACAGACCCCCTAATCAACGTCTAGAAAACAATCAACGTCTAAAAAAACGGTTTAACGTCTTAGTATTTTGCAGGCCTCCTGCGCAGCCTATCCGTTGCGTAAGGTAGACAGATCCCCTAATCAACGTCTAAAAAAAACAATCAACGTCTAAAAAAACAATCAACGTCTAAAAAAAACGGTTTAACGTCTTAGTATTTTGCAGACCTCCTGCGCAGCCTATCCGTTGCGTCAGGTAGCCAGACCCTCTAATCAACGTCTAAAAAAGTGGCTTAACGTCTAAAAAAGAGGTTTAACGTCTTAGTATTTTGCAGACCCCCTACGCAGCCTATACATTGCAGGTCGAACAAGCTTTTTAAGATCTTCAGGACGTCGAGTTTTGTATGTAACGCGGCTTTAAATGTCACCATACATCTCCTGAATGTTTGCCCGACGCGCAACTAGTCAACGTAAAAATAAGGGTTTTGGCGAACGGCCTTAACGAAAGAATAGGGCTTTTGCCCTTGTGACAGTTGACCGTTTCAGGCCTTTTTTAGTCCAGTACCAAAATTGCTAAGCGGTTCATCAACTGCCAGCCTGTCTCGAAGGCTGATAGAGGTAGGCTCCGTTCTGCCGATAAGGGGTCAAATATGGTGCAGGTTGTATCCGTGACCGCAACGACTACAACTGCATGGTTGCATTGGATGCCATCGATAGGTCTGAGGTTGATATAAACGATGGGATATACGCCTGATGCTAAGAGGTCAGTTAGCTCAGTCAGTGACAAATTAGTTTTCTGGGAGCGGCTAAAACCCAGTTTTTTCAATGCATCAACAGCTTTGAAGGCTTCTGTACCAAAGACTGTACAGTCGCAACGCGCCCGTAACTCTGCTTCACTAAGGTCTTTGCCCAGACCAGCTAGCACCATGCGTAAACAGGCAGGTACACACGAGTAGGGTGTTTCCTGTCTATGAAACAGCGGCTTGGAGGTCATCTTGACGGGTTTTGTATAGCTCAGCACCGGCTTGCTTAATGCTGGCTACCTCGGAGACAGATAGTAAGGTACCGGAAAAGGCGCTAATCAGGGCCTCTCCCACCTGGCCTAAGCTGCCTAGACTGGGGTAAGTCAGCTCAATCGGCACATACCAAACGTGGCAAGATTCGATCAACCATGCCTCACCGGCTGCGAAGCGATCAGGCAAATTATCTGATAACCACTGGTTGACAATGGCCTCGGCCCTGGTGGGGTCAGCAATGGCTTCGCCCGTTTGAAGGGTTTGGTTAGGCCAGGACTCAAGTAAGAGCAGCAAGTTTTGTAGCTGCTCTGGTGTGAGCGCCTTTACCTTTTCAATGGCGATTTGTTCGAGGTTTACCATTGCTAAAACCCTTCAAAGTCAGGCTAAGTCTATTTTAGTCAGTCAGTTTGCCTCAAAACTTCATGCCGCTTCGTCTGATCGGGCAATTGACGAGCCAATCAGCTTAGTTTTGATCACTCCTTTCTTTTTGAAAACATCTATCCACCGCATGACAAATACCCTATCTTGTTGGGTTTTCAGTTGCCGCCCAAGGGCTTTGACCCAACTTGGGATATCAATACCTTCAGAAGTGATTGGGGTCAGTATTTTTTGCTCCTCTGGCGTCAAGGGAACGTTTTGCTGATTATCTATGCGATAAATCATTGTTGTCATAATGGGGTTCCTTCCATACTCATGTACTACTTTAGCGCTGATTATTGACCTGGGCGATACTTGGCTTCGCTAAAGTCGTCGTTTGCATCGTAAATGCGTCGGTTGTAGCGAACCTCTACATCATCGTCCCACTCAGTTCTTAAAACGTCAGCGCCGCTACCCTCTGCATCTCGGGCAGCTTTTTCCGTTTTGAAACCACCCATGTTTTCGACGTGTTCACCATTTTCATCACAAAAACTGCCTTGTTCGTCTGGTTGTGCTTTTTCTATCCAGTGACGAAGTGAATCCATGGTTACCTCTCTTATTCCCCCGAATCGCCTAAGCTGTAGCCCGTGGCAATGCCCTGGGCATCGTAGTAAATCGTCATTTGATGACCGTTGGGCATCACGTAGTAATCGGCCTGGTCATCTCGGCGGGCTGGGTTGCCCAACTTGCCGTAGATGGCTTCATAGCTCTGGGGCCAGGCCAGGTGAACCACCACGGTTTTGACCTGCTGGGCGTTAAGCTGACCGTCACCGGCCATCACAAACGCCTCGTCTGTGGGTTGGCTGTGCTCAGCCTGGAAGCCGACTTTAGAGGCGATAGCCTTCGGCATGGCTACGCTTACCGCAACTTCCCCCCGCGTCAGCTCAGCCAGGTCATCGGCTAACTGCTGCTTGCCCAATTCCGAACAGCCCAGGGCCAAGAGCTGGGCCAGAATCAGCAAGGGTAGTGATAGTAAGGCTCTATTCATTTGGCTGACCCTCCATGCGTTGCTGGCGGAGGTGGTGATAGGTCTGGGCTTCGGCCTGGGTCTCTATGCGATAGCGGGCGATACCCCGTTTCATGCCCTGCACTTTGAAAGCCTGTAACTCCTGCTTTGAGAAATCGGCCTCGGCAGTGCTCAGGGCTTCGTTAAAGGTGGCAAGCTTGGCTAGTTCAGCGTCTATATCAGCCAGACCGGTGAGGTTGGACTCACTCATAAGAGCCAGGGTGCCGCCTACCTCATCGGGCATTAACTCAGCATCGATGACCCCGGCTGATGACCACTCGGCGGAGTAGCGGGCTTTGGCATCGGTTACCCAGGCTTTGCGATCGCGCTGCTCAACTTTAGAAAATTCATGAAATAAAGTACGGGCTAATTCGGTATAGCCACCCTCCATTTTCAAGAGGGGTTCAGGGGCCACTTTTAGCAACCACTCAAACCATCTTTTCCTAAGGGTTGATTCAGAGATTTTTAACTCCTCAGCCAAGCGGACAGTTGAATAAGGTGCCCCCTGTCCGGGGATGTCCGGTTGTTGTCCGGGGATGTCCGGCTTAGTGTCCAAGAGAATGTCTTGAATTTGTCCTGTCATGGATATAATCCTTTTGATTTAATGATTTCAACCTGTCCTGAAAGTGTTCTATTAGCGTCCGACTGTTGTCCGACTGTTGTCCAACTTGGCTGCTATGAGTTCAAAACCTCACGCGAGAAGAGATAGAAGACTGCGCCAAAAACGATGGCGGCTAAGGCTAAATTCATGGTTTGCGCGATGACTATTTAAAGACAGCAAAAACATTGCTCATCTAAGGGGATGAGCTGATTTTGGAGAGTATTTGTAGTCGGTTTTGAGGCTACCTAGGCAAAATTGCAGTGGCTAGCTTGAATCGGTGCGATGCATAATATATGCGCTCCGTCTGATATGAGGTTTGGGGCAATAAAGCCGGGTGTTGGTTGGTGGCCACTCCGGCTTTAGTTTTGAGGACTTGCACAAGCTGGTTCAAAGAGTTCGGCCAGTTCATGCACAGACATTTGAAGCAAATCGCAAAAAATTGCTGTCTGCCTTGGTGTCAGGCGGGGCAAATGTTGCCCACTTTCCCAAGAAGAAATAGAGCGAGTACTGATGTTTAGTGCTTTAGCTATATCTTCTTGGGTCAGGTTCAGCTCCTTACGTCTTCGCACAAAGTCAATTTTCCTTGTCTCAGAATCAGTCATCAGAAGTTATCTTCTACATGAAGATAACTTCTGGCATGATGCATACCATATCAGAAGTTATCTTCTGGTTGCAACGTCCTCATGCAGGTTTGCCGCCAAGCTATGTCCTGCATGGGGTACACCTCCTTTTATCACCTGAAGTGTACTTCCGGCGATATGGGGCTAAATCCCTTACACGTTAAGCGTTCCCGACGCTACGAAAAACCGTCAAACCACTACCTAGAGTGGATTTGAAGCATGAATCAATCAAAAATAAAGTTTTTTGCTGCTGCTTTCGTTTCACGGTTTCCATGGCGAGGACAGCACCAATGAACTGGTTGACTTTGGGGCTATGCAAACACGAGGCGATCACTGCTGCTGGGCAGTTGCGATCGCCTTTCTTGATTTCCAAACTGCGATCGCGGCTGTGGGGAAGGTGAGATCGCATTGCCTTATCGAAGTGCGATCGCGGTTTTGAGGAGGTTGCGATCGCAGCTCATCTATTCAGGAGTGCTTATGAAATCTCAATCTAAGAAACTAGGATTCTCAATATGGGACAGCAGTCTTGCTGCGTTATTGCTCAGTCCCCCCATTTCGGTCCTGTTCCCGCCGTAGCAAGTAATCAAGGATGCGATCGTGCTTCTCGCTAGCGGCTGCAATGCCATCGACTTTTTCGGTCAAGTTATCAACATTCTCGGTCAAGTTATCAACACTTTCGGCCAAGCTATCGACTCTTTGAGATAAACGCTCAATGGACTGGTTCACACGATTGAAGCCTTCCTCAGTTGTCTGTGTTAGCTGGTTAATCCGTTCCTCAGTTCGGTTTGCAAGTCGCTCAAAGATATCCGTGGTGTACTGTGCAACCCTTTCCATATTTTCCCGTTGAAGGGTTCCTAACTGTACAAAGCGCTCCTCCGTTCTAGCAAAGCGTTCATCCATATCTCGTCGAGATTGAACCTGAGCCTCAGCCAATCTCTCAAGGGTCGCTTCAATCCGATCAAGTCGTTCGCTCATTTTTTACTTTCATTCATTCTTCATCCATTTTGACACGGGCCGCTTGGGGCTCTGGTAAAGCCCACCCTTCAGCCTCAAAAACCTTAATCAACTCACTCATAACCGTTTCACCCCTCTGCAATGCCTCAGCACGGGTTGCCCCATGTGCCCGATAACGCTGTACCTATCCATCTATCCAAATTTGACTATGGACACAACCACCAAAGACACCCTTGAAACCCTCGAGCGCCAATGCAGGCGACTCGAGCGCCAAAACCAGGCCCTCAAACATAGCCTCTACTTTGCCTTGGATGCCCTACGCAACGTTTTCGAGGTGATCCAACCTGAGAGCCCCACCATTGCCCTGCTCATCTCCCACCAAAACGCCCTGAATACCTTAGTAAACCCACAAAAAACCGCTGATGGGGGCAACCACAGCGGCTTTAAGAACCAAAGGAGATAAAAAATGAGTTTCTTTATCTCGGAACCTTTACCGTCTGACCCGCTGGGGGCAAAGCTCTGTCAGATCTTTGGTAACTACCGTTGGGAGACGATCGAAGGCGATACCGACAATGCTACCGCACCCAACTGGCGCACGGTCAAAAACTACCCGCTGCGTCCACGGACACTCTGGACCCGCTGGCAAGATGCCAATCAGCTTGTGGGGGTTCGGTTTGGCTCTACCACGGTTTATGCCCTCATTGATGTCGATGCCGGTGGCGACTATATAAACCGGCTTGACGATATCAAAGCCGCGCTCGAAACCATTGGCATCGTCAGGACGGTCTTAATCCGATCATCCTGGTCAGGGGGCATCCATCTCTATTGCCCCCTGAGCGAGCCCGTCAATACCTTTGAGCTGGCCTGTGCCCTCAAACATGGCCTCGAGGCCCAGGGCCTGGTGCTGGCCGGTGGGCAGATCGAAGCCTTCCCCAACGTCAAAAGCTTTGGCAAATATTGGCTGGGGCAGTTTACCGAATACAACGCCCATCGGTTGCCCTTACAACCGGGGTCAGGCTCAGTCTTGCTCGATGACCACTTGCAGCCGATGGGAGCCGGTTTAGACCGTTTCTTTTGGGCCTGGGACTTTGCAGCCCAAGCTCAAGATATGCAGGCCCTGGCCGAGGCCCTCAAGCATGGGCGTGACCTCGAGCGCAAGCGACCCAAGCTGCGATCGCATCCCCTGGAGCAATGGCTGCTAGACCTGGAGGCTGAAATCAGCGAGGGCTGGACCGATTACGGCCAGACCAACACGCTGCTTAAAACAATCGCCTGCTATGGCCGGGTGTTTGAGCGTCTGGGTGGGGATGACCTGGCCGAATATGTGGAACGGATGGCGGTCACTCGCCCCGGCTATGCCCAATGGTGCCGCCATCAGCACCAGATCAAAGCCAAATGCATCACCTGGGCCAGGGCCGCTGAGAAATATTACTGGCCGCTGGGCGATGCCCCCAGGCGCGATAAGACCGCCCTGACCTTCAACCAGCAGCGCTCAGAGGAAGCCCAGGCGCGTATCAAAGCGGCGGTGATACAGCTAGCCAGCACCCGCCACCTGGCCGACTGCATCAAACAGCGAGTCGAGCAGATTTGCCATTTAGCAGGGTGCTCTGCCAAGACCCTGTACAAATACTTATCGCTCTGGCACCCCGACCATTGGCGGTGTGTAACCCCCCTGAGCGTGGGCGATTCAGCCCGATCTCAGGTTGAAAACAAGTCTCAAGATGAATCGCTACATCCTTCGCCCTCTGGGGCGTTACACACGTTCCCCGGATCGATGAAGGGTGTGCGCCCTGACGATTTTCCCCTTTTCACATATTTACCAGGGGAAAGAGGGGGTCGAGGGGGAGAAAGGGGTTATCCACAGCCTGAAGGAGGTACCTGATTGTGGAAATCGTCAACCAAAACCGGGCTGACCTGATGGCCAAGCAGGATTTTTCAGATGCGATCGCGCAAATCGAGTGCGGCTTTTTAGAGGCCGGTTTGACCTGGCGATCGCCGCTGGTGGTGGGCTGGGTGCAGTCGATGGGCTGTCCTAATCGTCATTGGTTGGGCGGTGATGATTTTGAGGAATTGGTTGAGAGGGTTGCGATCGCAATAGTCGATGGGGGGGTACATGCCTGAAAAGCCCGAACAGCAATCGGAATGGGTCAGCACTCCCCAACTGGCTAAGGCATTGGGGGTGAGTTCCAAGTATCTGCGCAACAACCGTGAGAAGTTTTTTATTGCGGGTACCCACTATCGCAATATCAACCCCACCGCATGGCGACCTACCTACCGCTGGCATCGGCAGCGATGCGAGGCACGACTCGATGAGCTGGATATTAAACATGGGCGGGCTTCATAGGGTTGTTTTTCACCAGCGAAATTGTCTAAATCGCCCAACTTGCTACATTGTGACGTTACCCTCAACTGAGCCAATCACCTTAGCATTGCCCGACATCTGACCGATCACCTGATTCTGGTTTCCTGTCACGGTCTGCTCAATATGAGTGCCGCTGGTTTCGGCTTCAGCCTCAGCTTCTTTGAGTAATTGAGCCACTTCTGCAGCTAAATCTGGATTCTGTTCCAAGATTTTCGTTAACTGCACCTGCAAGACCGTCCGCAGCATCTCGTCGTCAGGAGATTGGGCCACATCCTCAGCAGCCTCGCATGCAGCTTCTTTTGCCTCCACATTGGGACGAAGCTTTGTCCAGATCTTACCGACCTGATCAAGGGTTTTCTCTCCGACTTTTTCAGCGACTTTTTCAGCGGCTTTGTCGCCTAGTTTCATTAGGTAGGGTAGGCAGGGGGCTAAGAAGCTGACCAATAGAGCGATATTCATGACAGGGGTCTCCTCAATGGGGGGTGATGATAAATGATATGGGGTACTGCGTTTCTGTAATCATGAGCAATGCGCTAATTGTCTGGAGCAGCATCAGCGATCGCTTTAGCAACTGCTTTAGGATCCTGCTCCATAACATCCTCAGTGGCGGGATTCAGATCAATCTCTTGATTTGCATCTTTTGTGATCTTGAGAACTCGACGGAATAACGTAATCGCTTTATCAACATTCCCCGCTTCAGCGTATTCTCTAGCCTTCTCAATTACAGTAAGGTGAACCGGCAAATTGGGACAGGTCAAACTGTAGTCCATCAGATCTGTCTGGATATAATTCGTCCATTCAACCACCGTGAGATTTCGACTTAACCGCTGACACACTTGGTCAGCCAAGTCACGAGACCACAGCCAGTGCACCCGCGCCGTGTTGTCCAAACTGGCGGTGGCAACCCGCTTGCCATCGTCGCTAAAGCTCACCGCCCAGACCGCGGCATCGTGGTTGAGGGTGGCCAGGCCCTCGCCGGTTTCGGCATCCCACACCTGCGCCGTGTTGTCACTACTGGCGGTGGCAACCCGCTTGCCATCGTCGCTAAAGCTCACCGCCCAGACGTCGTCATCGTGGTTGAGGGTGGCCAGGCCCTCGCCGGTTTCGGCATCCCACACCCGCGCCGTGTTGTCACTACTGGCGGTGGCAACCCGCTTGCCATCGTCGCTAAAGCTCACCGCCCTGAC
>JBCCRZ010000220.1:0-8919 GCA_039200855.1 Cyanobacteria bacterium P01_D01_bin.44
GGTAATGGGTAATGGGTAATGGGTAATGGGTAATGGAGCGAGTGCTGCCCGCCCTTCCCCTTTCACCCTTCCCCATTCCTGCCTGTTAGCCTCTGCTAGCAGCAAGCTGTCCTGCAGGCTGATTGGCTTCTGACGTCTGGCTGTTAACTTCTGGTGTCTCGTGTCTATGGCCAGGGATACCTTTGGGTTGAGTTTCACACATGGAATAAGGTCTGACGACTAAGGTGTCTTTCTTTGTTTATTGCACTAAAAGCAGCAGATAGCTCGGGTTGCCGTTTCTCCTCTGGCATCTCTTGACGACAGCTGGGGCAAAACCAATAGATCTGGCTACATCGAATGTGTCGGAGCAGATTATCGCTGCACAGGCTACAGCGGTGAGGGGTTACCGACGCTAACGAGTTGCGCATAGGGATTGACTACCTCCAGGGGATAATTGCTTATCTACAGTGCCCACCGCCTGATCCCCGCAGGCGGCTCTGGTACAAAATTGAACAAAAGTTAAAGATCGCTGACAGGAACCCAGTATCCGTTAGGCCAGGAAACCGGGTTTCTGATCAGCTAAACCGTTGTGGGTTGATTAAGGTCAGAAACCCGGTTTCTAGACCCAGTTTTTAGCCCGACTGACTGCTTTTTGCCAGGTTTCAAAATTTGCCTGGACTTGATCAGCTTTGCCAGAGGGCTCAAACACCCGGTCGATTTTGCGTTGGCCAACTAGACTCGCGTAGTCTTGCCAAAAATCAACGGCGAGCCCTGCGGCAAACGCTGACCCTTGGGCGGTGGCATCTAGGACGGCTGGGCGCTCTACTGGGATGCCGAGCACATCCGCCTGGTACTGCATCAAAAAGTCGTTATTGCAGGCACCGCCGTCGACTTTGAGCTGCTGGATTGGGGTGCCGCTGTCGTCGTTGATCGCTTCGACCACTTCTCGGGCCTGGTTGGCGATGGCTTCTAATACGGCTCGTACCATATGGGCTTTGGTGGCCCCGCGAGTAATGCCTAAAAATGCGCCGCGGGCGTTCATATCCCAGTGGGGGGCCCCGAGGCCGCTCAGGGCAGGCACAAAATAAACGCCGCCGTTATCGCTAACCGACTGGGCTAGGGGCTGGCTGTCAGCCGCGCTGTCGATGATTTGCAATCCGTCCCGCAACCATTGGATACAGGCCCCGGCGGTAAACATGCTGCCCTCTAGGGCATAGCCCAGGGTGTAGTTACCATCGGCTTGAGATTGAGTCCATGCAATGGTAGAAAGCAACTGGTTTTGCGATCGCACCACCGTCTCCCCCGTGTGGGCCACCAAAAAGGCCCCGGTGCCGTAGGTACACTTGAGCAGCCCGGGTCGGTTGCAGCCATGGGCAAACAGGGCGGCTTGCTGGTCCCCAAAAATCGCCATAATGGGGATCTCTACCCCCAAAATATCGGCGGTGGTAGTGCCAAACAGTCCCTGACTGGGCTTGATTTCCGGCAAAATTTGTTCAGGGATCTGAAATAACTTGAGCAGAGCCGGGTCCCATTGCTGCTCCGTCAGGTTCATCAGCATCGTGCGGCTGGCGTTGCTGTGGTCGGTGGCATGGACCTTGCCGCCGGTGAGATTCCACAAGGCCCAAGTGTCGATGGTGCCTGCTAAGACGTTATCTAGGTTGGCGGGCCGGGTTTTATCGAGCAGCCAATTTAGCTTGGTGGCTGAGAAGTAAGCATCCAAAAATAGGCCAGTGCGCTGGTAAATATCGGCACGGTGGTCTGTCAGCTGTTTGCACAGTCCAGCGGTGCGTCGATCTTGCCAGACAATTGCATGGTGCAGGGGCTCACCCGTGGTTTTATTCCAGAGCAGGCAAGTTTCTCTCTGGACCGTCAGCCCAATCGCGGCAATCTCTTTACCTTCAATGCTCGCGTCTTTGACCGCAGCTTGCATGGCCCAACGGATTTCCCGCCAGATTTCAGTGGCGTCGTGCTCTACCCAACCAGGCTGCGGATAGTACTGGGTGAGTTCTTTATAGGCTTGGCCGACAATGTCGCCGGTTTGATTAAACAAAATTGCTCGGTTGCCAGTGGTCCCGAGATCGAGGGCCATAACGTATTGGGGCATTGTGGGTGAGGTCTCCCTTAGATAATTTCAGGCTAGGCAATTTTAGATTTTGGATTTTGGATTTTAGATTTTGGTTTGGACAGTGGCAGATTGGTGTGCCCGATTTCGTACAACCGTTTCGTACAATAGCTGGTTAGCTTCAGTGCTTGGATGTTTATGGGACCTGTGGACCCCCCTAATCCAAAATCGCCAATCCAAAATCCAAAATCACATCAGTGTTTCAAACAGCCCAATCAGATTGTTTTCTGGGTCTCGACAGTAGGCAATCTTAAGGGCGAAGTCTGCGTTTTGGGTGGGGGGCTCGGCAAAGGGAACGCCTTTGCGGTGCAAGTCATGGTAGATGCTGTCAACGTCTGACACTTTGAAAATCAAAACAACTTTGTCCTGGCACTCCACCTGGGTGGGTTTATCCGTTGTGTGGATAATTTCGGCCATCTCCTGCTGGCGAAATAAGGATAGGCGCATATTTGCGATTTGGAACTCGGCATAGCCGTGCTCAAGGTCTTCGACGACCACCGTCAGGCCCAGTCGATCTCGATAAAATTCACAGCAGGTTTTGATGTCTAACACCAGTAAGCGTGTAGAAGCCGCTTGAATGTCCATAAGCCCAGACGAGCAACGAAACATTCCTATTGTGTTGCGTTTTTTCTGCTAATAGAGGGAAGCGACGGAAGAGTTTGAGGAATTTAATATTTGTTCGCTGGTTGCCATTATCGCTAAGACCGATTCAATGCCTTTAAAGCTACGGGGAGGATGACTTTTATTTTTTGGGGTGACATATATTTATCTCCAACTAATGAACCCTCCATGATTTCTATCAGTAAGAAACACGAAGGGCCTGGTGAATGATGTTGGTTAAAAATTTAAGGATTGAAATTTAAGAGTCCGCGCGGGGAGCGTCGCTTTGCTCAAGCAGGCGAGATAGCTGACCTCGAATGGCATCTAAGTGTCGGTCAGCTTTAGGCACCACTAACAAACGCACTTCTATCTCTGCAATGTTTTCGAGGCGGGTGGTTTTTTCCCAGAGCTTCCGCTCTGTATCGGTTTCAGACTCGTATCGGAACGTGATTGTCTCAGGGGTAACCTCTAGAATCTCGACATTTTTGAACCAGCCGCTGCTGCTATTAATATAAAGCCATACACCGGCCTGTCCTACGAGTTCTCTGAGCTTCTGTTCCATATTTCTCCTGGCGTCCGTATCAAGAGTGAATCAAGAGTGAAAGAAAAATTTCACTTTTCTTAACCTTGAAGTTGACTTATCTTAGCACCACAAAAAGTTCTATGAAGGTAGGAAAACGCATATTCTTTTCACACCTCTGAGACTAGGATTCCCATTTTTGGAGATTGCGATCTAACGGGGCTGAGCTGAATCGAAAAAACTTTCTGATCTTGGCTCTGAGATCTAGAGTCCAGGATTCAGAATTTAGAATTCCGAATCCGAAAGTTTGGTCGGGGTAGGAGGTTGAGTTATTAGGGGGTGATTTTTACTCCCTTACCTAATACTCACTACTCACTCCCCTTTACTTGATCAAATAACTGTGGGTTAACCCGTCAAACTGGCTGGTTGAGCGAGCTATGGTATTGGTGTTCTGGGCAATCGGTTCAAATAAAACCGCCTGGCTATCTTTGAGCTCAAAGGTGCGCAGGTTGCTCAGATCGGAGGTCAGGTTGAGGTCGGGGGTTGCGATCGCAACCCGCCAGTGGTCCATGTCGATTTGCAGCCAGTCTTCGAGGTGGACTTTATAAGGCTCACCCCCCATATGGGCCACCATCGCAAAAGCGTGACTGGGCGTATCGGGAGCCTCGGCGGGCTTATGTCTGAGACCATAAAAGAGCGTGCGCTGATCGTCGCTGATCCGATTAAATCGGTCCTGCCCGCTGAGGTTTTTTTGCAGCCAGGGATGACGGCAGCGATATTGCCGTAGCGCCAGATGAAACTCACTGATTTTGGGATCGATGTGCGCTTTATAATGGCTGACATTACAGAGATCGTGGCCATCTTCCATAAAGGCCATGGCAAAGCGTTTGAGCTTGGGCACATCTAAGGTGGCCAGAAAATGCGGCAGGGAGGGCTCGTGCAAGACCGTATCTAATTCAGGGATTTCGCACGCCCCGGAGCCTTCTTCTGACAATAGGCAACGGGCGCAAATTCTGGCCACCTCTTCGAGGTCATAGTCGGTGACCGTCATCGCCTCTTGCAAGGCCCTGGCAAAATCTCGCAATTGCTCAAAATTGAGAAAACCAAGCTGTTTGAGGCGAGGAAAGACCTCTGGTTGCTGATATTGCCCAGACTCAATCTGCCAGTCTAAAAAGCTAATTTCTTCAGAGACAACTTTGACGCCATAGCGGTCATCCGTGTTGCGAAAGAACCCCCAGGCGCTGCCTACATTTGCGTTGAGAAAATCCATGGGTAGACCTGGGCTAAACCCATAGACCCAGAGGTGAGTACCCGGGTTGTTATAAGCTTTGTGCAAGACCTCTGGCAGGGTATTACCCAGGTTCCAGTTGATCGGTTTATCGAGATCGACCTGGGTACCCCGGCGCACAGTGTCATGGTTGCCACAGCCTGTAATCCAGTGGTCACCCTGATAAATCACCTCACAGACCCGTCGCCATTTTTGGTCCCAAAACCCCTGGAGGGAGGGCGTATTGTGGGCAAAGATCAGCGGTCCCCATTGAAAAGCCTCGGGCTGTTGCTCAATCAATTCTCGATATCGGGAGATGGTTTCCCAGCCTTCCTGGGGCCAGGGGCGACCGTCTTCAAAAACAGTAAACATCAGCCGACGGTAGTCGCCGATTTCTTGCGGGAGGTCACTCATCGCCAGCAAGTAAGTGTCATCTTGCTCGACACAGTCGGTGAGGGGGTTAAAAAAGCGAAAATCCTGCCCGCCATCGACGCGGATACCGTCTGCGCCAGTGTTAATTTTACGGCGCTGCATCTCTAATAAAATGGCCCGTACCTGGGGCGACTGGTGGTTGAGATCCTGGCCATACATGTTTGGCCCCTTTAAATACTGGTGACTGAGCAGTTCCAAAGCCTGGTTATCAGCATGGCCGTACACCAAGTCATAGATGAGTTGGATCGGCCCCGCAGAAAAGTTGTGCAGCGTGGCGATAAAGTCAATCACCTCATGGGGGCGCAAACTGCCTAAAACAGCTGGGTTGGTGGCGCTAGAGCCGAGAATGGGGACGTCGTATCCCCAGTTTTGGGTATCGGGTTTGCGTAAGGTGATGCTGAGGGTGTCATCGTCGTCGGTTTGGTCAGGGGCGATGGCAAAAAATTCGTAGTCCAGATGGGCATCTTCACGGCGATACTCAATGGTGGGCTCCATTGGCAATAGCTGGATGGCTTCGTAGCCAGCATAGACGGTTTCATCTGGGGTGAGGGCGGCCCCCGCCGCCAGCTTGTCAGAGATGCGTTGATAAATGGCGGTCAGCCCTTCTAAGGTGCCTTCCTTTGAGGCGGTTTTTACATGGATTTGCAAGATATTGGTCGGCGGCGGCACCCGAGGCGTTTCGGCATCTATGTTAGATACCCCGGTTTCACGAAAATAGGCCAGGTCACCCCGCTGCCGCTGGAGACGTTGCATGTCATAGAGCTCAGCGGGGGCAAAGACCCCATAGGGCAGTGAATTAGCCAGCGGATCGCGAATGATCCGCACCCGTCCTTCTGGATCGACGTAGCGCAGCCAGTAAAAACTACCGGCCTGCTCACGGTTGCCGGGGCGCAGGCCCTCAATCACCGCCCAGACAAATTCTCCCTGTTTGACCACGGGGACCCGCACCCGCTGAAATTGCAGGGTTTGCTCAGGGGCTCGAAAATCAATCGGCTGACTGGGGGTATAAATTTCCAGGTCAATTTGGTGCTCTGATTGGATGATGTCCCCGGCCAGTCCAGGGGTCCAAAAGCCAATTTCGGTCAGGCGATCGCGGCGGTAGCGGGCCCCCAATCGTCTAGCCAGTCTTTGACCTTTAACAAAAAACGTATCTGACGAATGTTGAACGCTCTCAGCCCAAGCAAGCAGGCTTTGGGTTTCGTCTTCAACCAGTTGGATCTTTCTCGCAAGGGTAGCAACCACGTCTTATCCCGAATTCTTTGTTAGCCAGACTAAAATCATATCCAGCTTGAGACCCTGAGTTTTTCCGATAGGGCAAACCATAGGTCTGGATATGGCCAGGGTCTATTTTGGCGTAAGCGTCCCACCGACACCGTTCGCTGAGCGAAGTCGAAGCTAACTGGCCTAGCCAACGTCCCTTGAGCAGAGTCGCAAGGGACGTTGGCATCTTGGCTTGAACACATACGCAATATTTATCCGCGATACTTACGTCCGCGATAATTTATCGTGAGACTGTAAAAAACTTTCTTAGCGAATTAAAAAATAAACTTGACCTGTTCACTATATTAAGAGATTTTTAAACCTTTAATGTTGAAGACCGGTTGTGGCTTCAAACTTTTTTTATCGGTGTTTAGAGTTTGAATGAGGTGGCAAAAGTCAGAGGGGTCCAGCCCAGACAGAGGGTCTCTAAATAATCACCTAACCCCTATCAGGCATTAGCTGCAATCGTTTTATAGAAGGATGTTGTGTTTAAGGGGTATTTGCAAACCTCAACGCTATGCGCTAATGTCTTTCGAGTAATCCTTTGGATTATTGAGCACGTATCCACAATAGTTTTAAGGCGTATCCAGCGTAATTTAACGACATAGCTGCTAGTGAAGTTAGTCGCTGCGAGCGCATCAATAATGATGATTTTTGAGGGTTCAGTCAATAGTGAAGTGAGCGATCATTGAGTCCACTTCGCGGGCTGGACCCAATTTTTTTTTGGCCACCCTTGGGACAACTTAGACGTTAGGAGTTAGCACCATGAAATCCTCGCTGGTGATTCTATACCATCGTGAACCCTATGACGAGGTAAAAGAAAACGGCAAGATTCACTATCGGGATAAGAAAAGTCCCAATGGGATTGTCCCCACCCTTAAAAACTTTTTTGCCAATGCCGATCAAAGTACCTGGGTTGCCTGGAAGCAAGTCACCAGCAAGCAGCAGGTCAACTTTGAAGAGCGGGTGACCATGGAGGGCGGCAGCGATAGCTGCGTCGTGCGGCGCATTCCGCTATCGGCGGATCAGGTCAAAAATTTCTATCACATCACCTCTAAAGAAGCGTTTTGGCCGATTTTGCACTCGTTTCCGGAGCACTTTACCTACGACAGCTCCGATTGGGAAAATTTTCAGAATATTAATCGTCTGTTCGCGGAGGCCGCCTGCGAAGACGCCGCCGATGATGCCCTGATTTGGATCCATGACTATAACCTTTGGCTGACGCCCTACTACATTCGTCAAAAAATGCCGGATGTGAAGATTGCCTTTTTCCATCACACCCCCTTCCCAGCGGCGGATGTGTTTAATATCCTGCACTGGCGTGAGGCGATTATCGACAGCTTGCTGTGCTGCGACCTGTGTGGTTTCCACATTCCCCGCTACGTCCAAAACTTTGTCTCAGCCGCCCGCAGCTGTCGCGAAGTTGAGGTGGTTGAGCGGGTGCCTGTGCCCGAGGCCTTCACCAAGGTGGGTACGGCTCTGGCGGAGCCGGAGATGACCACTAAGCTCAACTATAACGGTCGGATCGTCAATATTGATGCGTTTCCGGTGGGCACCAGTCCCGATTACATTTTGGGGGTTGCCACCAGTGAGGCGGTGGCTGCGCGGGTTAACGAAATCCGGTCTGAGATTGGAGATAACAAGCTGATTATGTCCGCTGGTCGGGTGGACTATGTCAAAGGAGCCAAAGAGATGCTGCAATGCTTTGAGCGGTTGCTAGCGCGTCGCCCCGAAATGATTGGCAAGGTTAATTTGATCATGACGGCGGTCAAAGCCGCTAAGGGAATGCGGGTTTATCGCATTGCCCAGCAAGAGATTGAGCAAATGGTGGGGAAGATCAACGGGCGCTTTGCTAAGCTCAACTGGACACCAGTTAAACTATTTACCGAGCCAGTGCCCTACGACAATTTAATGGCCTTTTATAAGGCGGCAGACGTTGCCTGGATCTGCCCCCTGCGTGATGGTTTGAACCTGGTGGCTAAGGAGTACATTGCGGCCCACGGCGGCAAAGACGGGGCGCTGGTGCTGTCAGAATTTACGGGCTCAGCGGTGGAGTTGCCCGACGCGATTCTGACCAATCCCTACTCGTCAACCAAAATGGATGAGTGCATTGATATGGCCCTGGCGATGGGCCCTGAGGAGCAGGCGCGGCGCATGGAGCGGCTGAATAAAGCGATTCGTCGTTACGACGTGCAGCAGTGGGCCAACCATATGTTCCGCGAGGCCAAAGCCACCAATTCGCTGCCGGTGGATCAAAATTCTCCGGCGCTTGTCTAGTTCGATTGGGTTCGTTAAGGTAGGTGCGCAGGGCACCTGAACCCGATGCCTGAGCGATGTAGCCAAAGCTACAGCCACCTAAAGAACCCAGAAAATCGAAGGTTTACTATGCGAGATTTTGCAGCGATTGAAGCAGCGACCTACGACCTGATTGTGATTGGGGGCGGTATTAACGGTGCGGCGGTTGCCCGTGATGGTGCCCTCCGTGGGTTAAAAACTGTTTTGGTCGAAAAAGGTGACTTTGCCAGTGGGACGACTAGCTGGTCGAGTCGCTTGGTCCACGGTGGGCTCCGATATCTTGAATATTTTGAATTTAATTTGGTGCGCGAGTCCCTGCGGGAGCGAGAGATTTTGCTGCGCACGGCTCCCCATTTGGTGAAGCCGATTCCAATGACGATTCCAATCTATGGCGGTGGTTCCCGTAGCTATTGGGAAATCCAGGCGGGGATGCTGCTTTACGAC
>JBCCRZ010000221.1:0-8910 GCA_039200855.1 Cyanobacteria bacterium P01_D01_bin.44
AATTGGGGAGAATTTGCCGTATAGGTACTAAACACATTTTGCAGCTCGGGGGCTTCATTGGCCTGGGCAATCAGCTGATCGCGAGCCTGTACAAACGTTTCTAGCGGATTGTTGCCCTGGTCTTGCAATTGGAAGACAAATCCGCCTACACTGCCCAGACCCTGAATAGTCGGGGGGTTAAAGGAAATCACATTGGCATCGGTGATGTTGGGGATAAAGCGCCACATCTGACCTAAAATCGCCTGGGCAGATTGGGTCGGGCCTGTCCGTTCACCCCAGGGGGTAAACGGCGCAAACGAGAGCCCGCTATTGGCTGTATTCCCACTAAAGCTAAAGCCCCCCAAAGAGAACGTCCCGGCTATTTCTGGAATCGTCAAAAAGTCTTGATCGACCTGGTCAATCACCTGACCGGTGTAGTCTAAAGAGGTGCCGTCAGGTCCCTGGATAATCGTAATCACATACCCTTGATCCTCCTCTGGCAGAAATGCGGTCGGCACACTTTGATACAACCAGAGGGTGGCCACGAGGAGTAGCCCAAAGACGCCCAAGACCACCGGTTTAAACCGAGTTAACGGCCCCAAACTCCATTGATACCCCCGACGCATCTTTTCAATGCCTTGGTTTACCCCTGCGAAGATGCGCCCGAGCCAGCCCCTCGGTTGTTGCCCCTGCCGCAGGAGTAGGGCAGAGAGGGCCGGCGTCAGCGTTAACGCATTGAAGGTAGAAATGGTGACGGAAAAGGCAATGGTCAAGGCAAATTGTCGATAGAGCTGTCCGGTGGTGCCTGGGAAAAACGCCACTGGGATAAAGACGGCCAGGAGCACCAGGGAGGTGGCAATCACCGCCCCAGAGAGTTCTTTCATGGCCTCTATGGCGGCCAGATGGGGGCGCATACCTTGTTCTTGGACCTTCGCCGCCACATCCTCGACCACGACAATCGCATCATCAACCACCATCCCGGTGGCCAGGGTCAGCCCAAACAGGGTCAGACTGTTGATGGAAAACCCAAAGACTTTAACAAATGCAAACGTCCCAATCAGTGAAATCGGAATCACAATGGCTGGGACGATGGTGGCTCGCCAGTTTTGCAAAAAGACGTACAGCACCAGCACCACCAGCAGCACGGCCTGAATCAGAGTATTAACGACTTCCTTACGGGATTCGACCACAAACAGGGTCGGATCGTAGGGAATCTCATAATTAAGACCCGCTGGAAAATCTTCTTTCAGTTCGGCCATTCGGGCCTTAACCGCTTCGGCAGCCTCCAGGGCATTACTCCCTGGGGTTTGCATCACCTGATAGCCAATGGCATCGCGGCGGCTGTATCGAGCAAAGGTGCCGTAGTTTTCTGCCCCTAATTCTGCCCGCCCCACGTCTTTGAGCTTGACTAATGTGCCATCTGCCCCAGATTTGAGCACAATTTCGTCAAATTCTGAGGCCTCTCTGAGTCGACCCACCGCTTTGAGGGGAAGCTGATAGAGCTGCCCGTCTTCTGTCGGGGGTTGGCCAATTCGCCCGGCTCCAATTTGTAGATTTTGAGCCTCTAACGCCTCGACCACATCGGTTGCAGTCAGACCGCGACTGGCCAACCGTTGCGGGTCTAACCACAGGCGCATGGCATATCGCCGCTCACCAAACGGCTGGACATCGGCGACGCCGTTGATCCGCTTGAGGCTATCGAGGATGTAGAGGTCAGCATAGTTGCTAATAAAAGTGTTGTCGTATAGCCCCTCTTCTTCGCTGAAGATGGCCATCCCCGCCACCACACTGCTGGACTGCTTAATGACCGAGACGCCGGTTTGTCGAACTGCCTCTGGCAGCTGAGGCTCTGCCAGGGAGACTCGATTGAGGACATCGACGGCGGCAATGTCTAAGTCATACCCTTGCTCAAAGGTGACGGTAATGCTGCTGGTGCCATCTTCGGCGCTGGTGGAGGTCATATATCGCATGCCTTCAACGCCGTTGATTTCCCGTTCTAATACCGTTGTGACGGTTTCTTCGACCACTTCGGCACTGGCCCCAATGTAGTTGGACGAGACCACCACTTGAACTGGGCTAATGTCTGGATATTGCTCAACGGGCAAGGTGGGAATGCTGATCAGCCCCACCAGGAGCACAATCATTGAGCAGACAATGGTGAGAACCGGGCGGCGAATGAAAAATTCGACAAACATAGTAGGAGACCAACAGGTGTAATTAGGGGCCAGAAACCGGGGTTTGAAGAAACCGGGTTTCTAGAGGGACACCACTTCTTGAGGATTGGGGGCGGGGAAGAGGGTCTTTAACAACAGAGGAGCAATCAGGGTGGTGGCAATCACCATGATGATCACCGCCGCATCCAGGGAATCTGACAAAATGCCGGTTGAGGCTCCCAGGCCGGCAAACACCAGCCCGACTTCTCCTCGGGGGATCATCCCGGCACCAATCACCCAGCGATTGACAGGCTTGTTGCTGAAAACGACAAAGCCTGCCACGACTTTGCCCAGGATTGCGATCGCAATTAAACAGCCTGCCACAATCAGCCCGGCTCGATTGGCAGGGTCAAAAGGATTTAGCACACTCAGGTTGACACTGGCCCCAATGGTCACAAAGAAAATCGTGGTATAGACGTACACAAAGGGTTGAATCAACTGCATCAACTCTTCCTTTCGCCGGGTGCCACCGAGGACTAACCCGGCAGCAAAGGCTCCGAGCAGCGCTTCTAGCCCCAGGGCGATGGCCACCAGCGCCAGGGCATTGAGAAAGGCGAGGGACAAGAGCAGTAGGGCAGCTTGATTGTTAAATCGCTCCACCACGGCTGAAAAAATTGGGCAGAAATAGCGGTTTAGCAACACCGCCAGCACGACAAACCCCACCGCGCTGGCCAAAAGCGTGACCAGGCTGGTCAGCTCAATTTCGCCGGTCTCCGCTAAACTCAAGACCAGTGCCAGGATGACGATGCCTAAAATATCATCCAGGATGGCTGCCCCTAAAATAATCTGGCCTTCTTGAGATTGAAGCTGGCCCATCTCTTGCAAGACTTTGGCTGTAATCCCGATGCTGGTGGCGGTCAGGGCTGCCCCCGCAAAGATGGCGGGTACGATCGGCAGATGGAAAACCCCGATCAGGATGATCGTCCCCAGGGCAAAAGGAAGCAGGACGCCGGTTGTGGCGACGGTCGCGGCTTGAGGGCCCACCTGAATGAGTTCTTTTAAGTTCGATTCGAGCCCGGTGACAAATAGGAGGGTCAATAACCCAATATTGGCGCTTTCATGGATAAAGGCATCCATCTCAAACCGGTAAGCTGACATCACCGTCTCAGTCGGTGCGCCGGTCGTCAATTCTAAGCTGTTGAGTAAAAACTCGTTAACAGCCGGGCCGTCTGCTGAAAATATCAGAATCCCCAGGACAGAGCCTCCCAGCAGCACGCCTGTGGCTAAATCTCCCAGGACGGAGGGTAGATTAAAGCGATCGCAAAGCTTCCCGAGCAAGACACTGATGATGAACGCCAGCCCTGCGGTAACCAGTAGCGCGGCCACCACTGCCTCTGAATAGCTTTCCCCTGAGGTGGTTTCTGCCAGAGTTATTGTTGGCAGCCATTTCAGGGAATAGGGATGCCATAGATACATAAGTGGGTTCATAAGCTAACAACCTCACAGGTCAAGTCATCTCACAAGTCAGCAGGCGCGCGAGAAAAAAGTTAGTCATTTTAGACCCATAAGGAGAACTCCACCAGCGGGCGGGATGACTGCCCAGGGGGGCGGACAGGGTGTAATCTAAATCATTGCAGGCGAGCCACTGACCATTTTTGCGCCATCCCAGACGCTCACCCCAGCGTTGAATCAAGGCGCTGTCTCGACTAATCGTGGTTTCTAGCGTGCCGCCCAACGCTTGATAGAGCGAGACCTGGACGCTGAACCCAAAATGCCCCTGGCTGTAGGTGCTCCAGAGTCTGTCAATCACCTGCAACGCATTGCAGGGAAACAGGCGGATGCTGTCAGGATTGAGGTCTTCGAGATCTGCCTTGCCAGCCATCTCGGTGATTAATCGAATGGTTTCTTTATCGGCCTCAAACCAGTTGCTAGCGGCTAAATAATCGCGGAGTTTACCATAGCGATACGCGTCAGATTGCAAGAGGGTATTGTCTTCAAGCTGAGTAATCCGTTGGGACAGCTGCGGTAGCTGTTGAGTAATCTCAGTGATTTGGAGAGATAGCCGACTCAGTTGATCCGTGATCTTGGCAAGGGCGGCGCTGGTGGTGTCCTCTATTCCACCAGGGTCACTTAGTCTTGGGGGGCTGGAGATATCTGTTGTTTGATTAGCTTCTGTTTGGTTAGCTTCATCCATAAATCTGGTTAAAGGTGGGTTACAGAGAATCTTGTGGAGCGGACGAAATTGGCATGCCGTCAGATAAATTGAGTAAGCCAGATGTCACCACGGCGTCACCCGAGCTTAAGCCCTCAATTACCTGATAAGAGTTGCCCTGGATCTCCCCTAGTTGGACGGGTTGTTGTTTTGCAACCTGCTGACTCCCTCCGGCCCCGTTCCCTTCGCCGCTGTCGCCCTCTGCGGGCTGAGCCAGATAGACAAAGGTTTGCCCACCAATGTAGGAGATCGCCGTCGTCGGAATTAAAACCCCCGGATTGCTTTCCCAAATGACTCGGGCTCTCACGAATTGCTCATCTCGCAGCAACCCATCCGGGTTGGGGAACCGGGCCTTAGCGAGCACAGCCTGGGCGCTCGAATCAACTCGCGGAGAGATAAAGCTAATCTGACCAGTGGCGACCGGCCTATCTTGCTGGGGAATCGACAGCTCAACCGGCAGCCCGATTGTCAAGTTTACGGCTTGCTCAATGGGAATCGCCAGCCTTAATTCTAATGCCTGATTCTGGGTGAGGGTTGTTAAGGTATCACCAATCGCTACAAAGTCACCCACCTTGACCGGAATATCGCCAATAGTGCCCTCCACAGGCGCAACCACCCTATACTCATCGAGATCTTCATTGACTACATTCGCATCGGCCTGCGCTCTAGAAAAGGCTGCACCGGCCTCTTCTAAGTTTGCCTGGGCGGCTTGCACCCGTTTATTTGCCGCATCCAATGCCGCCACGGCGGCATCTCGATCGCGTTGAACTCGATCAAGTTCCTGCTGGGATAGGGCACCCTGGGCAACCAGGGCGCTGGTGCGCTCAAACTCGGTATTTTGCAAGTCTACCTCTGCGGCGGCACTGACCTGTTCTGCTTCAAAGGTTAACAGGTCAGCCTCGGTACTATTGCGAGCAGCTCTGGCAGCATTAACGTTTGCGATCGCGCCGCTCACCTCGGCCTGAGACCGATCGGGATCAAGCTGCAAAATTGGCATCCCCGGCGTCACTGAGTCCCCCGAGTCAACATAGATCTCAACAATCTGCCCCTCGACTTCAGGTTTGAGTAAAACCCGCTGCTCCGCCTCCAGGGCACCGACAAATTCAGAGCTGTTTTCAATCGCCCCCATTTCTACTGTGTGCAATTGCACCAAAGCCCCAGGGGGCTGATTATCTTCTGTTGATGAGGTAGACCTGGGAAAAAACCGCCAAAGTAAGCCACCACTCAACAGGGTCGCAAAGATCAACAGAAACCAGGGCCAGCGTTTTCTATCTTGGGTTAGCTGAGACTCTGGCTGTTGGGGCTTTTCTATCACAGGGGGTGGGGGCTGAGAAGGCTGCATAGTTTCTATTAGTTGGATTGAGGCAGTATGAGGTGACTTTCCAAAACTCTGCTAGTTATAGGCTTTTAAATCATTGTTATGGTGACAACTCTTAGTTATGGTGACAAATCTTATGACGGCAAAGAAATCTTTTAAGTAGACAACCTCATCATCATAGGAAGGAGAGGTTTAGGCTGTCTTGTCATTTCTTGCTGTAAATCTTCTCTATACTTGCTATAAACTTTCCCTTGGTATAAATTTCCGCTCCCCTCAGCGATAAAATCTCTCATTTGTAACGCGCAACACAATTTGATTTTAGGTTGAGAGGGGTTTCCATATCGACGCAGAGGAAAGTATACAGAACTCCGTCATCAGCCATGGTTACAAGGGCAACATGATCGCAAAACAGGTTCGCCCCGGACCAGACTCCACCAAGACGCTGCCGCCATGACGATTTTCGATAATCCGCCGCACAACATCGAGCCCCAACCCTGTGCCCTTACCCATGGGCTTGGTGGTGAAAAAGGGTTCTAGAATGCGATTTTTCAAACCAGGTGGAATGCCAGGGCCGTTATCCTCAATTTCAACGCGAAGGCTATCCTCCTTTTTGCAGGTCCGAATAACAATCTGCGGCGGTGTGCCATCAGGGGTCCCTTCATTGAGGGCATCGATGGCATTGTCGATCAAATTAGTCCAGACCTGGTTGAGTTCACTGCCAAAGGCCATGATTTCTGGGAGGTTTGATTCGTAATGCCGTTTGACTTTAATACCGTACTTGAGCTTAAAGGCAAACAGGCGCAGGGTGTCTTCGATACCGTCGTGGATGTTGATCTGTTGTTGGGCAGCCCGATCCATGTAGGCGTAAGACTTCATCGACTGCACTAACGCGGAGATGCGCTCAGCCCCATCCAGTCCATCTTTGATCATGCCCATCACATCAAAGGAGATTGCCAGCCAGCGCAGACCCATATCCCTGAGTTCGGTCGGATCATCACGCCAGCGCGTCATGATCCTATCTAGCCTGGCCGGATCTATTTCTGCAGCTGCTAAGGGTTCTACCAGTTTCCAGGCATCTTGCACACCGTAGTCTTCTAGCCAATCTCCCAAGGCGTCTTCGCGATCGCCCTGGGAAATGGGATCACCCTTTGGATTTGCAATCGCCTCAAAGCCACGCTCTCGAATCTCTACCCATTCTTGGGTATGGGCCTCATCGACCTGCTGTTGGCCATACACCTGATTCATGCGCTCAAGCTCAAGAATGGCGGGTTTAACGTCCTTGAGTACCCGCACGAGGGCGGCGGCGGGGTTGTTAAGCTCGTGGGCCAGCCCAGCGGCGAGGGTGCCTAGAGCCGCCATCTTTTCTCGATTTTGAATGAAGGATTCCAGACCCCGCAAACGGCTGCTGACCGTACGAAAGATATCTTTTTCAAACTCGCGACAGCCATGAAGAACCTCGAGGAAATCAACGCAGTCGAGTCGGTAAAGGTCGGTGTCAACATCGGCGGTTAGAGTGACGGGCACCAGATCTTCGGTGAGCACCTGAACTTCACCAAAGAAGGAGGGACTTTTGTGGCGACCAACGGGCATGTCGGCACCGTTGCTTTGGCGAGTAACCGTGATCTGACCGTTGATCTGAATGAAGAAACCTTTGACGGGTTCGCCTTCACGCACAAGAACTTCGCCAGGGGTCAGGTGAATGTACTCGGCGCGATCGCAAATCCAGTCCAACCGGTCAGGAGGTAACTTCTGGAATGATTCCATCTGCAATAGAGACTCTTTACAAAGCATGATCACTGCGCCTCGATGCGGGTCGATATGATGACGGCTCATAATCGGCGTAGGGTCCTCACTTAAAGCGAAAAGTTTTCCCGGCTTAAGTTGAACGCCTCTGCGTAAAGCATAAGTGTTTACCATTAAAATTGATTAAACAGATTCCACCCACCTGCCAACCCCTTGATCCAAGCAGAAACCCTAGACCTTCTCGAATGGCCCCGGCTTTGCCAGCACCTCTCCACCTTTGCCGCCACCAAGCTTGGCACGCTGGCCGCCCGACAGGTGCCCATTCCCCCCACCTTGGCCGACAGCATGCGCCTGCTGGCTCAAACCCGAGAAGCCTACCAGCTCGACCATACCACCCCGCTTAAGTTTAGCGGCGTGCGCGACGTTGGCGATGCCCTGGAGCGGGCCACCTTGCAGGGTATTTTGTCTGGGGAAGAACTGCTAGCCATCGCCACCACCCTGGCCGGAGCCCGTCAGCTGCGCCGCACCATCGACGCCCAGGAGGAAGACGATTTTCCAGTTTTGCAAGCCCTGGTGGCTGAGCTGCGCACCTACCCCGAGCTTGAGCAAGCTATCCACCACTGCATCGACGACCGCGGCAAGGTCACCGACCGAGCTAACCCCAAGTTAGAGGGCATCCGCCGTCAGCTCAAGTCGGTCAATGACCAGATTCATGCCAAGCTCCAGCGGATTGTGCAACGCCATCCGGGGGCGCTGCAAGAAACCCTGATCACCCAGCGCGGCGATCGCTATGTGATTCCGGTCAAAGCGCCGCAAAAAGACAAAATTCCCGGCATTGTCCACGATGTCTCCAGCACCGGAGCCACCCTGTTTATTGAGCCCCAGAGTGTAGTCGGGTTCGGCAACCAGCTGCGCCAGCTCCAACGCCAGGAAACCCGTGAAGAAGAAATCGTCCGCCAGCAGCTCACCACCCAGGTCGCCGAGGTCAGCGAAGACCTGGAACAGCTGATGGTGATTGTCACCACCCTCGACCTGGCCACCGCCCGCGCCCGCTATTCCCTTTGGCTAGAGGCTAACCCTCCCCGGTTTGTCGCCCCCGGGGAGCAAACCGTGCTGCGTCAGCTGCGCCATCCGCTGCTGGTGTGGCAGCAAAAGCACGAACAAGGCCCCGACGTCGTCCCCACCGATATCGTCATGCGCCCCGACATCCGCGTCGTCGCCATCACCGGCCCCAACACTGGCGGCAAAACCGTCACCCTTAAAACCCTGGGCCTTACCGCCCTGATGGCAAAGATCGGTCTGTTTATCCCCGCCCGTGAGCCGGTGGAGCTGCCCTGGTTTGATCAAATCCTGGCGGATATTGGCGATGAGCAGTCGATTGAGCAGAGCCTTTCCACTTTTTCGGGCCATATTCGGCGGATTGGGCGGATTTTGGCGGCGATCTCGGCAGGTGAGGGAGATGGGGGAGATGGGGAAGGACGCGGGGACGCGGGGACGCGGGGACG